>JAISRY010000135.1 GCA_031273385.1 Tannerellaceae bacterium
TTTCTCTTAAGCTTCTTAAGAGGCTTAAGCTTCTTAAGAGGCTTAAGGGGATTAAGAGACTTAAGGGGATTAAGGGAAATTCGGTGGCTGAGCCTGTCGAAGCCCACCGCCACTCTCAACTCTCAACTCTCAACTCTCAACTCTCAACTCTCAACTCAGAAAGCTCTCAACTCTCAACTCTCTTCCCCTTCTTGTTTCACGATGGTTTGTTCCATGTAGGTGGTCGGCGACATGCCGAAGTGTGTGTTGAAGCTGCTGCTGAAATAGGATGGGGTATTGTATCCTACTTTATAGGCGACTTCCGATACGCTGAGTTTGCCGGTATTCAGGAGGTAGGCCGCCTGCTTCATGCGTATGGTCTTGATAAACTCGACGGGGCTTTGGCCGATCAGCGCTTTCAGCTTGCGGTGCAAATGGGTGCGGCTCAACCCCAGCTCGCGGCTCATCGTCTCGACGCTCAGTTCGGGGTTTTCGATATTCTCGCGTATGTAGTCGATCACATGCTGCAAGAGCTTCTCATCCGTACTGGTCAGCGTCACCTCCCGCGCATCCATGTCGATGGACTTGCCGAAATGTTCTTTCATGACGCGGCGTATCTCGATCAGCTTCTTGACGCGGATCCGCAGATAGCGTGTGTCGAAAGGCTTGGAGATGTAGCTGTCCGCTCCGTTTTCCAACCCCTCGAGGCGGTGATCCATGTCTTTCTGGGCGGTCAGGATAATGACGGGGATATGGCTGGTCTCCTGGTCTGTCTTCAGGATACGGCAAAACTCCATCCCGTTCATCTCCGGCATCATGACGTCCGTAATGATCAGGTCGGGCATCAGCACGCGCGCCTTTGCCAGCCCGGCTATCCCGTTCGCCGCCTCTTCGATGTCGTACTGGTCGATAAGCGTCCCGCGGATATAGCTGCGCAGGTCGTCATCGTCTTCGACGATCAGCAAGGTGGGGCGGTACTCTTCATGCGGCTCTTTCTTCGATGAATTTCTTGACGAGCGCGGCAACAGTTCGTTCAGGTATTCGTCGGGCTCTTCCATCTCCTGGGCATATCCGTTCTTCGTCGTATCCTTTTCCAACTCTTCGGGCGTAAAATGGCTGTTCCCCGGTAGGATGGCGATCCGGAAAGAGCTGCCTTTCCCCTCTTCACTCTCGACGGTGATAGCGCCTTTGTGCAGTTCGACAATGGTTTTGGTGAGATGCATGCCGATCCCCGTTCCCGTACTGGACATCCTGGTGTTGCCCTGGAAGAAGCGGTCGAACACCTGCTTCCTGACCTCTTCGCTCATCCCGATCCCCGTATCCGTGATCGTCAAAAGGGTTTTCCCCTCCTCATCCTGTTGGATATCGACATGTATCTTCCCTCCCTCGGAGGTGAACTTATAGGCATTGTAGAGGATATTGTTCAGGCATTTGTCGAGCATGTCGGGATCATACCAGACGTCGATCCTGTCGGGGTTCCAGGTATAGGTGAGGGAGATATGTTTCTGTTTGGTTATTTCGGTAAACGTACCGATCGACCGGGAAACGAACGAAACCAGTTCGATAGGCTCTACGTGCAGCTCCATTTTCCCCTCCTCTATCTTGTTCAGATCGAGGATCTGGTTGATCAGGTGCTGAAGCCGCTCGGCATTGCGGAGGATGAGGAAACCGGTCTTCTTTCGCTCGTCGTTCTTGTCTTGGGCGATCATGCGCTTCATGGGGTCTATGATCAGCGTCAACGGGGTACGGAACTCATGGCTGATGTTGGTGAAGAACTTGATCCTGACATCGTTGATCTCCTCCTGCTGCTTGACTTTCAGCCGCTGGAGCTGCAATTCGTTCTTCTCCTTGATGCGCAGCAGGGCGATGCGTGCCAGGATGTAGACGACGAGGCACCCGATAAGGGCGTAGATCACCTTCGCCCACCAGGTATCCCAGGGGGCAGGCTCTATTTCGATGATCAGGTTCGTCGATTCGTCCCCCCAGATATCCGGGTTGCTGCTGGCTTTTATGCGGAACGTGTAGGTGCCGGGATTGAGGTTGGTATAGGTGATGCTGCGGTACGTATAGTCATAGTATGTCCAGTTCTTGTCAAAGCCTGCCAACATGCAGGCGTAGACCACCGAATAGGAATCGAAGATCCCCATCGCCACATAGTCGATCGTGAAGTTCTTGTCGCTGTATTTCAGTTTGATCTTTTTCGTCTCCGTAATGCTTTGTTTGAGGATCACCCGCCCATCTTCCGTCTTCTGATTGATCAAGACGGGTTTGTTGAATATCTTCAGGTTGGTGATATAGACTTTCGAGGCGGCGTCGTAGTTGTAGATATCTTCGGGGCGGAAGAAGTTGACGCCGTTTATCCCGCCGAAGTAGAGTTCGCCGTCCGGGCTTTTGTAGTACGAACCGGCGATAAATTCGTTGCTCGGCAGTCCGCTGTTTTTATAATACCGCTTGACCTCCTTGTTCTCCGGCGTATAGCGGATAATCCCGTGGTTTGTACTCATCCACAACTGGTTCCCGTAAGCGACCAGCCCGTTGATCGTGGAGCTGAGCTCCTGCCGGAGGGGATAGACCAGGGTGAAGTCTTTCGTGTCGGGGTCGTACCTGTTCATCCCGATCGCCGCCCCGATCCACATCGTACCGTCTTCGGTCTCGGCGATGGAGAAGATCGTCTTGCCGGAAAGCCAGTTGTTTTCGGCAAAGGGGATAAACGCCCCGGACTTCACGTCCATACAGCTGATCCCCAGGTTCGTCCCGATCCACAACCGGTCGCGGCTGTCGATAAAGAGGGTGGTAATGAGGTCGTCGGCCAGCAGCGGGTGGCTTGCATGGCGAAAGGTGAGGAGGCGTTTCTTCTCCGGGTCGAAACGGGAGAGCCCGCCCCTGCTGGTGCCCAACCAGAGGAAACCGTACCGGTCTTCCTGAATGCTTTTGATGAAGTTGGACGGCAGTCCGCTCTCCCGTTTGATATGGGAAAACTCCCCCGTCTGCCTGTCCAACAGGCATAACCCTCCCGCACGCGTGCCTACCCATATCCGGTCTTTGCTGTCGCAGAAGACGCAGGTCGCGGTATTGTCCGAGAGGCTACGGCTGTTCCGGGGGTGATAGGTATAATGTGTAAAGTTTCCGGTAAAGGGATTGTAGCGGTTTAGCCCTCCGCCGTCGGTGGTGATCCATACGTTCTTCTCCCTGTCGGTCGTGATACCCGTCACGGGATTACAGCTGAGCGAGTTCGGCTGGTTGTTGATCTTGCGCAACGACTTGAATCCGCTGTTCTCGTTCCCTACGCAATAGACGCCCTCGTAATTCAAGGCGATCCAGAGGTAGTGGTGAAGCCCCTCGTAGATAAACGACACTTTCGAATCGCCGACCCTCTCAAAGTGTTCGCGGAAAATGGGATGCTGCTCGATCCTGCGCTTTTCGGGATCGAAAATAACCAGGCCGTAGTTCTCCGTCCCCAGCAGCAGGTTGCCCTCATGGTCTTCCAGGCCGTGGAGGATAGAATGTGTCAGGGTGGTATTGAAGACATCCGGGTAGGTGAGGATCTTTTTCTTTTTTGTGTCGAATATAGCGGCGCCTCCCTTTAGCATGGAGATCAGTATATTGCCGTTCCTGAGCAGAAGCAGGTCGTAAATATGGTTGCTGGGGAGGGGGCTATTGGAGGTGTTGTAATTGGTAAAGGCTCCCGTCGCGGGATTGTAGACCGAGATGCCGTTGTCCTGCGAACCGAACCACATGTTTCCCTCCTTGTCTTCAACCAGCGTGCGTACGTATGCGCTGCAAAGCGTGGACGACGCCGAGGCTTCGGAAAAGGCGAGCAGCATACTCTCTTCCGTTTGGGGGGAATAGCGCAGAACGCCCGTCCCGAAAGCGGCGAACCACAGCTGTCCTTTGCTGTCTTCAATGATGTCGATACAGTTGTTCCGCTTCACCACATGGTCGGGCTGCCCCAGCGAAACGCCGACGAAACCCTCGTGCACCGGATCGTAATAGGCCAACCCTTTGGTCGTCCCTACCCATAGCCGTCCGTTCGAATCCTGAAACAGTGAAGTAATATGATTGCTTTTTAGAGAGAGCGTATCGCCTTGCCGCTTCTTGTATATCACAAAGTTAAATCCGTCATGCCGGTTCAGGCCATCTTCTGTCCCAATCCAGATAAACCCATTGTTGTCTTGCATCAAACGGGTAACCTTCGTACTGGACAGCCCGTTCTCAGCAGTATACAAGTATGCAATTTTACTCTGGGTATCCGGTTGCGCTTTCAGCTCCTTTCCCCCAACAAACAGGTAAATAAATATAAAAACCAGGGTTTTTTTCATTTCAAAATTAGTTTGATATGTAAAAGTAGAACTATTTTTTTGAATACACCTCATTATTAGCAAGAAAAATATCATTATCCCCCTTTTTTACCCCAAAACGCCCCCCGCCAGAATCAGAATTTACAGAATTAGAGACTTTTTGAGAGTGGAGAATTGAGAATTGAGAGTTGAGAGTTGAGAAGCTCTCAATTCTCATTATTTTGTCTACTTTTGTAGCCGGAGGGGGAAAGTCCCTCGCAGGAAACAGGTTAGTATGAAACATATTATTTTGATAACGGGTGGGCAGCGGTCGGGGAAAAGCCGGTATGCTCAACAAGTGGCTTTGAAAGAGGCCGAACGTCCTGTCTATTTGGCTACTTCACGTCCCTGGGACGACGAACACCGCCGGCGGATAGCACGCCATCAGCAAGACAGGGGCGAAGAGTGGATCACGATCGAAGAAGATAAGCATATCGGCAAACACCAATTGCCCGGACAGGTCGTCGTCGTCGACTGCGTCACCCTTTGGGCAACCAACTTCTTCTTTGATAGCCAATCGGACGTCGACGCTTCCCTTGCCGGACTGAAAGAGGAGTTTGCCAAATTTACGGCGCCGGACGCCTGTTATATCTTTATTACAAACGAAATAGGGTGGGGAGGAACTTCTACCGACGACTTGCAACGGCGTTTTACCGATCTGCAAGGATGGATCAACCAGTTTATCGCTTCCGAAGCGGATGAGGTCGTCTGTATGGTCAGCGGAATCCCCATGAAAATAAAATAAATACATAAATTAAGCAGTATGAAACCGGATATACAAATAGCCCGAGAAGTTTCACTTCGTAAAATAAAAGAGGTGGCCGGGCAGATCGGCATTCCCCGTAAGGATATTCTGAACTACGGGCGGTATATGGCCAAAGTCTCTTTAGGCCTGATCGACAGGAAAGAGATAGAGAAGCACAACCTGATCCTGGTCACAGCCATTACGCCGACCAAAAGCGGTATCGGTAAGACCACCGTATCTATCGGCTTGGCATTGGGATTGAATAAGATAGGGAAAAGGGCTATCGTCGCCTTGCGCGAGCCGTCGTTAGGCCCCTGCTTCGGCATGAAAGGCGGTGCGGCGGGAGGCGGCTATTCGCAGGTATTGCCGATGGAAAACATCAACCTGCACTTTACGGGGGATTTTCATGCCGTCACGTCGGCGCATAACATGATCACGGCGTTGCTGGATAATTATATCTATCAGACGCGCCATACGTGCGAGGGGCTGAAAGAGGTCAAGTGGAAACGCGTCCTGGATGTCAACGACCGCAGCCTCCGCAACATCGTCTCCGGGTTGGGCGGTTCGGCCAACGGAGAGCCGGCGGAAACGGGTTTTGATATTACCTCGGCCTCCGAAATCATGGCCATCCTGTGCCTTGCCTCCGGACTGGAGGATCTGAAGCGGCGGATCGGCAATATCCTGCTGGGGTATACCTACGACGACCGCCCTTTTACGGTGAACGACCTGGGGGTGGCCGGCGCCATTACGGTATTGCTCAAGGATGCCCTGCTCCCCAACCTGGTACAGACGACCGAGAATACGCCGGCCTTTATACACGGCGGGCCTTTTGCCAATATCGCCCATGGGTGTAATTCGACGCTTGCCACGGAAATGGCGCTGACGTATGGCGATTATGTCGTCACGGAGGCCGGGTTCGGCGCAGACCTGGGCGCAGAGAAGTTTTTTAATATCAAATGCCGCAAAGCCGGGCTCTCCCCGAAGCTCACCGTCATCGTCGTCACCTCCCAGAGCCTGAAAATGCATGGCGGAACGCCGGAAAGCCAGATCAGGCAACCGGACAGGGAGGGGCTGGCCAATGGATTGGCCAACCTGGACAAACACCTGGACAACCTGAGCGCTTTCGGCCAACAGGTCATCGTCACCTTTAACCGTTTCGAGACCGACAGCGATGAAGAGATCGAACTGGTTGCCGGCCATTGCCGGAAGCGGGGCGTAGGCTTCGCCGTCAATACGGTATTCGCCGAAGGGGGTGACGGGGGGATTGAATTGGCCGGAATGGTCGTCGATACGATCGAGAAAAGCCCCTCCTCTCCATTGAAGTATACCTATAATGACTCGGATTCGGTACGCGAAAAGGTGCAGAAAGTGGCCAAAGGCATCTACGGCGCCTCCTCTATCGTCTATACGACGCTCGCCGAAAAGAAGATCAGGCAGATCGAACGCCTCGGCATCTCGCATTATCCCGTCTGTATAGCGAAAACGCAATACTCTTTCTCTTCCGATCCGAAAGCCTACGGCGTAGCCAAAGACTTCGAACTGAAAGTGCGCGACATCATTATCAACAACGGTGCGGAGATGATCGTCGTCATTATGGGTGAAATCATGCGTATGCCCGGCCTGCCGAAAGAGCCGCAAGCAAAACAGATCGACATCGTAAACGGATTGATAGAGGGACTAAGTTGAGTTGAGAGTTGAGAGTTGAGAATTGAGAGTTGAGAGTGGGGGGGTATAAAAAATTAAGGGCTGTCTCGCGACACCCCCTAACCAACTTTGTTAACCTTAAATCTAATACTATTATGAAAAAACCACGACACAAAGGTACGCCTCTTTTTGGCTTTGTCAATAGTTAAAAAGCCAAATAATGTTGCAAAACATATAATAAAAACTAATACAACGCCGAATTACCCGTTATTTGCCGTTTTTCCAGCTTTTTATGGCTGGGCGTCTCATTATGGTACGCGAAAAAACGGACGAAGAGAGGGATAAAGAGAAAAAAGGATACGTTGAAAAGACTGAAACGCAATCCGAGATACCATTTTAAATCCCTTTGTTGAGCATCCCTCATGCGGTATGCCTCATAAATTATCCGGAGCAAGGAAACATGCTCCGGATTTTTTTTGCACCTTTCGTGCACCTTTCGTGCACCTTTGATGCACCTTTCGCGCACCTTTGATGCACCTTTCGTGCACCTTGATGCACCTTTCGTGCACCTTTCGTGCACCTTTCGTGCACCTCTGTTTTTCTCCCACTCCCCGTTTTCAGCCCAAAAATGGGCAAAAAAGTGGGGTAAAAAGGCAAAAAGTGGAGAGGCAAAAAGGGCTTCCACACTTGAAATTAGCGAAAAAAACGAGTTTCCGGAGAACGGGAAATGACAGCCTAACGAAACCATAAAAAACACGCAATCAGCCCTTTCTATTCTACTTACTCTCTTTCTTCTTTTCTTTAGAGAAGAGAAGAAGAGAGTAATAAGTGGGAAAGTGGGGAGAAAAAGCGAAAAATGAAAACCTTAGGGAAAAAACAGAAAAGCCCAAAAAGTCTATATAGAGTTAAACATGCGTTTTTACCCCCCTTCTCCCCACTTGATGCTGCCGGTAGACAGTTGTGTAGCGGGAGCTACCCAGTTGTATTGTCGGGGCTACCCAGTTGTGTAGCGGGGACAACACAACTGTGTAGCGGGGACGACATAGTTGTGTAGCCGGCGGGCGGGCGTCAAGGCTCACCCAGGAAGCGAACGAGTATGCGCACTTGTTCGGGCGTCAGCAGCCGAGCGCCTTTGACATACCCATTTTCTTCGAGCGCCTGCTGGATGCGTGGATTCCTAAGCACCCATTGCCGTAACCGTTTCCGCGCCGTCTCCGTGCGCACCTCCGGATTATACGCAATCGCCAACTCCGACCACCCATATAGTGAATAGTGAACAGTGAACAGTGAATAGTGGTATCCGTCATTGCGAACGCAGTGAAGCAATCCAGAGGTGCCGCTAAAAACCTCATTTTCACCTAATTCCGAAAACAAAACAACCTCAGTAGCTGATGGGTGCCAGTATAAAACCAACCTCATTGCCTCATTGTAATGGCACATCATGTTTCCATGAAAAAATGAGGTAAATGAGGTTAGGGAAATGGGAGGCAATGGGCTGCGGCTACT
The DNA here is from genome assembly GCA_031273385.1 of Tannerellaceae bacterium. Lineage (GTDB taxonomy): Bacteria > Bacteroidota > Bacteroidia > Bacteroidales > Tannerellaceae > DFXE01. The sequence goes on from JAISRY010000135.1 coordinate 8,212, forward strand.
GAGGTTGTTTTTTTTTGGAATTAGGTGAAAATGAGGTTTTTAGTGGCACATCTGGATTGCTTCACTGCGTTTATAATGACGAGAATTTACAATCGGCTAAAAATCAAGCAATTCTCGTCATTCCCCCTTTTTGATAAACGCAGTTTATTGGGTACTCGCAATGACGGATACCACTATTCACTATTCACTGTTCACTGTTCACTGTTCACTATTCACTGTTCACTATTCACTATTCACTATTCACTATTCACTATTCACTATTCACTGTTCACTATTCACTATTCACTGTTCACTGTTCACTATTCACTGTTCACTGTTCACTGTTCACTATTCACTAACATTCCGTATCTTTGTGGGTCGGAAAAAAGAAGAGGATATGAGGATAGAAGAGAATTATTCGTTGAGAGGGTATAATACGTTTCGGTTGGCGGTCAAGGGGCGTTGGTTTATGGAGTATGAGAGTGAAGAGGAATTGGTGCGCATACTGAGGGATGAATTTTTTCAGGAAACCCGGTCGCTGCATATCGGAAGTGGGAGCAATCTCCTTTTCCTGAATGATTTTAACGGGATTATCCTGCACTCCGCCATTAAGGGGATTACGGTTGTCGGGGAGACGGACGACTCCGTCGTGCTGCGGGTCGGGGCCGGCGAGGTGTGGGACGACGTGGTGGACTATGCCGTTTCAAGAGGGTGGAGCGGGATAGAAAACCTCTCCCTTATACCCGGCGAAAGCGGCGCGGCGGCGGTACAGAATATCGGCGCGTATGGCGTAGAGATCAAAGACGTCATCGAAACCGTCGAAGCCTATAACCGGCTTACTTTCGAGAAGCAGGCCTTTAGCAATGCCTCTTGCGGCTATCGTTACCGTTCCAGTTTCTTTAAAGACGAGCGGAACGACCCCTACGTCATTACCTATATCCATCTCCGCCTGAGTAAAACACCCCGTTATACGCTGCATTACGGAAACCTGAAAGCGCTGGCTGCCGCCTGTTCGCCGTTGACGCTACCGGATATCCGCCGGATCATCATCGACATCCGCCGGCAAAAGCTGCCCGACCCCGCCCAGACAGGCAATGCCGGAAGCTTTTTCACCAACCCCATCGTTCCGTCCGCCCACTATGAGGCATTGAAAAAGACCTACCCCGCTATCCCCTCCTACCCCATGGACGGAGACCGGGTAAAGATACCCGCAGGCTGGCTGATCGAACAGTGCGGACTGAAAGGGAAAACCTACGGACAGGTCGGCATATACGACAAACAGGCGTTGGTGCTGGTCAACCTGGGAGAGGCTACGGGAGACGAAATAGCGCTGGTGGCGGAACGGATACGGACGGCTGTCGCCGAGCGGTTCGGCATCAAACTAATGCCCGAAGTACACTATGTTGAGAGTTGAGAATTGAGAATTGAGAGTGGAGAGTTGAGAGAGGCTCAGCCACCGAATTTCTCTTAAGATTCTTAAGAGGCTTAAGCTTCTTAAGAGACTTAAGGGGATTAAGGGAAATTCGGTGGCTGAGCCTGTCGAAGCCCACCGCCTCTCTCAACTCTCAACTCTCAACTCTCAACTCAGAATGGGGCGCATCCGGTGTAATAGAGTTTGTTGTCTTCGCTGTTGATCTGGAAACTCATCTGTATCCCGGGGTATAGCTGTCCCAGCCGGCGCGAAAGGGTATCGGCCATCGACTGGTAATAGACGGCGGGCAGGGAGGCATAAGGGAGGTTGCCATAACAGCAGAAACGCCCCTCGCTCAGGAAGAGGTCGGTCGCCAGCCAGCGGTTCCCGATCCGCCATTCCGGTAACTGGTCGGGGGCGACGTAGAGGTTCAGGCCGTCGGCGGGGAAAAGGATATTCGCCGGGGCATTCATATCGGAGGCATGGCGCAGTTCGTCTATCTCCGCCGGTATGGAGAGGCTGTTCCCCTTTTGCCGGCGGCTAATGGCCTCCAGCAGTTTCCGGCTGTAACTCCCCACCCATATCCCGCCGTAGGAATAGCATCCGAAGAAGCGGCCGTCCGTATCGGCATAAAAGGAATAGGCGATCCCCTCTTTCACCTTTTCCAGCGGGGCATAGTGGGCAAACCTTTTTTGCAACACCTTTTTCTCCATCGCCCGCACCTGCCTGCCGTTCGCTTTCACGTAACAGACCACCCCCTCGGGGTGAAACGAGAAGAGCAACCGCCCCTCGTGACTCTCCCTGATCAGGGAGAGGAAAACCGGAGGCAGCTCGGAAGCAAAGGCGGAATAGAGCGACGGCTGAGTCAACACCATACGCGAAAATACCGATGGGCGGTTGACCGTCAGCAGGGCGTCGGGGGCGGGGGCGATCAGTTGGAACAGGTCTGTCCCGGCGCTTTGCTTCTCCCTTTCCACCGACTTGATGTAGGAGAGGATCGTCAGCGACATGACCACCAGAGCGATCGCGCTAATCAGGATTTCACGCTGATACGTTTTCATCGCCGTTGAAGAAAATAGGCACACCACGCCGTCAGGCCGCAGGTATCGCATTTCGGCTTCCGTACCACGCAGACATACCGCCCATGCAGGATCAGCCAGTGGTGCGCCTTGGGGATCAGTTCGGGGGGGATATGCCTGACCAGCTCCCTTTCGGTAGCCAGCGGCGTCTTGCTGTCGGTGGTCAGCCCGATCCGGTTGGATACGCGGAAGACATGCGTATCGACCGCCATAGCCGGCTTGTCATAGACGACCGAAGCGATCACATTCGCCGTCTTGCGCCCTACGCCGGGAAGCGTCTGCAACGCCTCCACATCCGGCGGGACGACGCCGTCGAAGTCCGCCACCAACCGCTGCGCCATCCCCACCAGATACCTCGACTTGCTATTGGGATAGGAGATGCTTTTGATGTATTCAAACACCTTTTCGGGCGTGGAGGCCGCCATCGCCTGAGGGGTGGGAAAGGCGTCGTACAACGCCGGCGTGACCATGTTCACCCGCTTGTCGGTACATTGCGCCGACAGGATAACCGCCACAAGAAGCTGGAAGGGATCCCTGTAGCGCAACTCCGTTTCGGCTACCGGAACATGCTCCGAAAACCAGCCGATAACCCCTTTGTATCGCTCCTCTTTACGCATAGATGTGGAGGCTTACCCGCCTCAATGGGCGGCTTCAAACTGTTTGAGGAAACGGACGTCGTTCTCCGAAAACATACGCAAGTCCTTGACCTGATATTTCAGGTTCGTAATGCGTTCAATCCCCATCCCCAGGGCATATCCTGAATAGACGGCGCTGTCGATACCGCAGTTGTCCAGCACATGGGGATCGACCATCCCGCACCCGAGAATCTCCACCCAGCCGGTATGCTTACAGAACGGGCAGCCTTTCCCCCCACACAGGTTGCAGGAGATATCCATCTCGGCGGACGGTTCGGTAAAGGGGAAATAGGAGGGGCGCAGCCGTATCTTCGTCTCTTGCCCGAACATCTCCTTGGCAAAAAAGAGCAACGCCTGCTTCAGGTCGGCAAAAGAGACCTCCCTGTCTACATACAACGCCTCCACCTGGTGGAAAAAGCAGTGTGCACGGTACGAAATCGCTTCGTGGCGATAGACGCGCCCGGGGCAGATAATCCGGATAGGCGGCTGTTTCTTCTCCATGACGCGCGTTTGTACGGACGAGGTATGCGTACGGAGCAGGATATCCGGGCTGTGGCGGATAAAAAAGGTGTCTTGCATATCGCGTGCCGGATGATCTTCGGCAAAGTTGAGGGACGAAAAGACATGCCAGTCGTCTTCTATCTCCGGCCCTTCGGCAATACTGAAGCCCAGCCGCCCGAAGATATCGCAGATCTCCCTCTTCACGATCGAGAGGGGGTGGCGCGTCCCCAGGGCGACGGGATAGGCCGTGCGCGTCAGGTCGGTATCGTCATGGCCGGTCGATACATGGGCAAAGCCCTCTTTGATGTCGTTGATCCGCTGTTGTGCCTTTTCTTTCAGGTGGTTCAGGTATTGGCCGACTTCGCGCTTCTGTTCGCCTGCCACATCGCGGAAATCATTCATCAATTGCGCGATTTCCCCTTTCTTACTCAAATACTTAATACGCAACGCCTCCAGCTCTTCGGCATTTGCCGCTTTTAGCTCCTCCACTTCCTGAAGCAGCTGTTTTATCCTGTCAATCATAATCATTTATGTATAATACGCGCAAAAATAACCTTTTATTTCCAGACACACAAGAGAGTTGAGAGTTGAGAATTGAGAATTGAGAGTTGAGAGCTCTCGGAGAGAGCTAACATAGCTAGGCAGTACCCTAAGGGTACTGTATACGAATGGGTTACCACCACCACCCTTGCCTCCATAGGAGGCAAACCTATCGACAGGTGATTCCTCTTTACGCCGGCATCGTAAAAGCAGGTTTGCCTCCGATGGAGGCAGAGGTAGGTGGTAAT
>JAISRY010000174.1 GCA_031273385.1 Tannerellaceae bacterium
ATCCAGCAATTGCTGGCGGCGGGGAAGCTGAGGAAGGTGGGGCTGTCGGGGCATCCGTTGTATGAGCCGGCGCCGGGGTGGTATCAGAAAGAAAAATAAATAAGGAATAGATATGAAAAAAGGAATCGTATTGTTTATGATAACAGTGAGTATGTTGGCCGCCTGTACGGGGCGGAAAGGCGGAGAGGCCGAAAGGGGCGCGGAGCCGTTTGAATATGTCGTGGATCGGTTTGCCGACCTGCAGGTACTTCGTTACCAGGCGCCCGGGTTTGAGGCGCTTTCGCTCAACCAGAAGCGGCTGCTCTATCATCTGGCGGAAGCCGGGTTGATGGGGCGGGATATCCTGTTCGACCAGAACGGGCGTTATAACCTCCTTGTCCGCCATACCCTTGAGGCGGTATACCGCGAATATGGCGGCGACAGGGAATGTGAGCAGTTTAAAGCGTTGGAGACTTACCTCAAGCGCGTCTGGTTCTCGAACGGGATACACCATCACTATGCCGAAGAGAAATTCGCCCCGGGATTTACGCCCGAATACTTCGCCGCCTGCCTGCAAGCGGTCGGCGCCGACCATCTCCCCCTCTCCAAGGGGCAGACGGCCGAAGCGCTGACGGAGGAGCTTTTTCCCGTCCTGTTCGATCCCGCCTTTATGTCGCGCCGCACGGTACAGAGTGGCGACCGGGATTTGATACAGGCCTCGGCCAACCATTATTATGCCGGAGGCATCACGCAGCCGGAGGTGGAGGCGTTCTACGCGGCCTTGAAGGATCCCGACGACGAGACGCCGGTTTCCTACGGGCTGAATAGCCGCCTGGTGAAGCAAAAAGACGGGACGATCGTGGAAAAGGTTTGGCACGTCGGGGGATTGTATACCGAGGCGATCGAACGGATCGTCAAGGAGTTGGAAAAGGCGCAGGCCTTTGCCGAGAACGAGTCCCAGCGGGCGGTGATCGGGAAGCTGATCGATTTCTACCGCACAGGCGACCTCAGGACATACGACGAATATGCTATCCAGTGGGTGAACGATACCATTTCGGAGGTAGACTTCGTCAACGGTTTCACCGAAACCTACGGCGATCCGCTCGGCATGAAAGCCAGCTGGGAATCGACCGTCAACTTCATCAACAAAGAGGCGACGAAACGGACGACGATCATTAGCGACAACGCGCAATGGTTCGAGGATCATTCGCCGGTGTCGGAGCGTTTCAAGAAAAAGGAGGTCAAAGGCGTCAGCGCGAAAGTCATTACCGTCGTCGCACTGGGCGGCGACTGTTACCCGGCCACCCCGATAGGGATCAACCTGCCGAACGCGAACTGGATCCGCCGCGACCACGGCTCGAAATCCGTGACGATTGAGAATATCACCGAAGCCTACGACAAGGCATCGGAGGGGAACGGTTTCAACGAAGAATTTGCCTGGAGCGATACCGAGCGGGAACTGATCCGGCAGTACGGCTTTTCGACCGACAACCTGCACACCGACCTGCACGAATGTCTCGGCCACGGCTCGGGGATTATCCTCCCCGGCGTAGACCCCGACGCGCTAAAGGCCTATAGCGCGACGCTCGAAGAGGCGCGCGCCGACCTGTTCGGCCTTTATTATATCGCCGACCCCAAGCTCGTGGAGCTGGGGCTGGTGCCGAACGCCGAAGCGCACAAGGCGGCCTACTACGAGTTTATGATGAACGGGCTGATGACGCAATTAGTCCGCATCGAGGCGGGGAAAGATGTCGAAGAGGCGCACATGCGCAACCGCCAACTGATCGCCGCCTGGGTCTATGAAGCGGGAAAGGCCGGTAACGTGGTGGAATGGAAAGTAAAGGAGGGGAAACGCTACGTCGTGATCAACGACTATGCCGCACTGCGCCGGCTCTTCGGTACGCTCCTGGCCGAAGTACAACGCATCCGGAGCGAGGGCGATTTTGAGGCCGGCAAACGGTTGGTCGAAGACTATGCCGTAAAAGTCGACCGGGAGCTGCACGCCGAGGTGTTGGCGCGCTATGCCGCCCTGCACCTTTCGCCCTACAAGGGCTTCGTCAATCCCGTCATGCGGGAGGTGAGGAACGATAGGGGCGAGGTGACCGATATACGGCTGGACTATACCGAGGGGTATACGGAACAGATGCTACGTTATAGCAGGGATTACTCGTTTCTTCCGGTGTACAATGACTGACAAGCCGACCGCACCGGAAAAGATCGAGAACAAGATCTATAGCGAAGCGCGGAAAAGCTTCACCGAATACCTGGCCGGGAAGAAGCTGCGCAAGACGGAGGAGCGGTTCCGGATCCTCGAAGAGATCTGTACGTTCCCCGGGCACTTTGATATCTGTACGCTCCACCGCCAACTGGATGAGAAGAATTACCACGTCAGCACGGCTACGCTCTACAATACGCTCGAAGTGCTGGTCGACGGGCGGTTGATCATACGCCTCCAGGCGGGCGGCAATGCCGTACAGTACGAGTTGCGCAAACTGGCGGAGACGCACCTGCACGTCATCTGCACGAAGTGCGAAACGATCCGCGAGGTCAAGAACGCACACTTCAGGAGCCAATGGAGAGGGATAAAGACGCCCCGGTTCACACCCGAGTTCGCCGCCCTGTACATCTATGGCCTGTGCAGCAAGTGTAAGAATAAAATGCAGAAGAATGGATTAGATAAAAAAAACAATAAAAAGAAGAAATGAAAGTAGATGTTTTACTGGGATTACAATGGGGAGACGAGGGCAAGGGAAAGATTGTCGACGTACTGACTCCCGGCTACGACGTGGTAGCCCGTTTCCAGGGAGGGCCCAATGCGGGGCATACCCTGGAATTTGACGGACAGAAATATATCCTGCGCTCCATCCCATCGGGTATCTTCCAGGGGGGAAAGACAAATATTATCGGGAACGGCGTCGTGCTTGACCCGCTCCTGTTCCGCGAAGAGGCCGAATCGCTCGCCGCCGGTGGGCGCGACCTGACCTCCCGCCTCCTGATCTCGAAGAAAGCGCACCTGATCCTGCCGACCCACCGCCTGCTCGACGCCGCCTACGAAGCGGCCAAAGGCGAAGGGAAGATCGGCACGACGGGTAAGGGCATCGGCCCGGCCTATACCGACAAGGTGAGCCGGGGCGGTGTCCGCGTGGGGGATATCCTCCACAACTTCGAAGCGAAATACGCCGCCGCCAAAGCGCGGCACGTCGCGATCCTCCAATCCTTAGGCTACCCGTCCGACGTCAGCCACCTGGAAGCCGAATGGCTCGATGCGCTGGAATACCTCAAACGCTTCACCCTCGTCGACAGCGAACATGTCATCAACGGCTGCCTGGCCGAGGGGAAATCCATCCTGGCCGAGGGCGCGCAGGGGACGATGCTGGATATCGACTTCGGCTCCTACCCGTTCGTCACCTCCTCCAATACGGTATGCGCCGGATGCTGTACCGGCCTGGGCGTCGCGCCGCGCCGGATCGGCGAAGTGTACGGGATATTCAAAGCCTACTGCACGCGCGTGGGCAGCGGCCCGTTCCCGACGGAGCTGCTCGACGAGACGGGCGAAACGATCTGCCGCGTCGGGCATGAGTACGGATCGGTGACGGGACGGAAACGCCGCTGCGGATGGATCGACCTCGTGGCGCTCCGCTATGCCGTGATGATCAATGGCGTGAGCCGGCTGATCATGATGAAGAGCGACGTGCTGGACGGCTTCGAGACGATCAAGGCGTGCGTCGCCTACCGTATCGACGGGAAAGAGACCGACGCGTTCCCCTACGAAGCGGACGGGGCGATCGAGCCGGTATATACCGAGCTGCCGGGCTGGCAAACGGATATGGCGGGGATGCGGAGCGAAGATGAGTTCCCGGAAGAGTTCAACGCCTACCTGACCTTTCTGGAAGAGGAACTGGGCGTGCCGGTAAAGATCGTCTCCGTAGGGCCCGACCGCGAACAGACGATCATCCGTTACACGGAAGAAGAATAATCAGTTTATTTGTATCACTAAAACAATCGACATTATGCCACTTCACTGGATCATATTTATTGGTACCGCGCTGCTGAGCTGGTTGGCCTCCTACCGCTTGCAGGGCAAGTTCAAAGCCTATTCAAAAATCCCGCTGCCGAATGGCATGACCGGCGGGGACGTCGCCGAAAAGATGCTACGGGATCACGGTATATATAATGTAAAGGTCACTTCGACCCCGGGTCACCTGACCGACCATTACAACCCGGCCACGCGCACCGTCAACCTGAGCGAACCGGTGTTCCACAGTTGCAGCGTCGCCGCCGCAGCCGTCGCCGCCCACGAGTGCGGCCACGCCGTACAGCACGCTGCGGCCTACGCCCCGCTGAAGATGCGTTCGGCGCTCGTTCCCATCGTCAGCTTTTCGTCCAATATCATGACATGGGTCTTGCTGGCGGGGATGCTTTTGCTGCATACCTTTCCGCAGCTGCTCCTCTTCGGCATCGTCCTCTTTGCGACGACGACGATATTCAGCCTCATCACCCTGCCCGTTGAAATCAACGCCAGCCAGCGCGCGCTCGCCTGGCTTAGCAACGCCGGGATAACGAACGGGCATACCTACGGCAAAGCGACCGACGCACTGCGTTCGGCCGCCTATACCTACGTCGTAGCTGCGATCGGCTCGCTGGCTACGCTGATGTACTATATCATGATTTTTATGGGCGGAAGAAGGAATTGAGCCTCTTCACTCGTCGCACATAGAGCGGAGGCGCTCCATATATTCATAGTCGGTTACGTCTATCTTGCAGGGCACAAGGGAGGCGTAACCGCTGTTTAGCGCCAGCATGTCGTCGTCGGGGCGGACCGGTTTGCCCTCCTCGAAAGAGCCGGTCAGCCAGAAGACAGGTTCGCCCAGTGCGTTCTCCGAGCGCATGTACTCGTTGACGAATCGCCCGTCGGCCTGGCGGCATACCTTGACCCCCTTTACCTGCGGGATATTCGGTACGTTCAGGTTCAGGTACGTGCCCGCGGGCAATCCCTCCCTGAGCAGGCGGCGCGCCAGCCTGCGCCCGATCCGGCAACATTCGCTAAAGTCCGCCGTCGAAGAGTGCGTGGTCAGCGATACGCCCATCGCCGGTACGCCTAAAATACATCCCTCGATCGCCGCGCCCATCGTACCGGAATAGTGGACGCATATCGCCATATTGCTCCCGTGGTTAATGCCGGAAACCAGCAAGTCGGGTTTCCGGTCCAACAGGTCATACATGGCCAACTTGACACAGTCGACCGGCGTACCGGTGCAGCTGTATACCTTCAGCCCCTGCTCTTCCTTTAGCAGGCGGTATTTAATCGGGGTGAGGGAGGTCAATGAGCTTGACATCCCGGACTGGGGACGGTCGGGAGCGAAGACGACCAAGTCGCCCAAGTCCCTCAAACATTCCGTGAGGCAGGTTAAACCCTTGGCGTTTACGCCGTCGTCATTTGTAATCAGTATCAACGGTTTCTCTTTCATCTCTTGTCTTTATATGTTCCGGGGGTAAAGGTACGCAAAGTATCTCAGAATCTATACCCGAAGTTGAGCTGAATCGCCCAGTTCCGGTGCGTATCCGTATCTACTTCGCTGACATCGGTCAGCCCCAGCGCCAGGTTGGTGGAAAAGAGCAACCCTGTATCCAACAGGTAGCCCGCGCCGATCACCGCCGCCACGTCGACCGCCCGGGTCATATCGCGAGGGACATATTCGCCCACGTAGCCGATACTGGATGTATTGACTTTGATCCCCAACTGCGGGCCGGCGAACACGTTCAGCCCCTTATGCACATAATATTTCCCCAGGACGGGGATATTCAGGTAGTCGTGCTTCAGGTCGACATCCTTATCCCCAAACTTCGCCCCCTGCATGGAATAGGCGAAGCCCGCCTCCGCCGAAAAGCGGGGCGTCAACATATACTCCGCCGAAAGGCCGAAATTCAGGCCGGGCTTCATCGTCCCCGGCGTGTTGGTGGTGTTGGCCAGGTTCAGTCCCGCCTTGGGAATGAAATAAATCGTCTGGCCTTGTACTTCGGTAGCTGCAATCAGTAATAATAAAAAGATGAATAGGTGTAAGCGCTTTTTCATTTTGCTTTTCTTTTGAAAGGGTGTTATTCTTTATGTGTCTCAATCCATTTTCGTGCATTGACAAAGGCCTCTATCCACGGCGTGGCCTCGTCGTCCCTCCGGCGCTCTTCCGGATAGTAGCCGCACTGCCAGGGAAAGATCGCCCGCTCGGGGTGGGGCATCATGGCCAGATGGCGGCCATCTTTGGACGCGACGCCGGCTACCGACCATGCCGACCCGTTCGGGTTGGCGGGATAGCCGTCGTAAGCATACCGCGCCGTAATCGTATAGGCCTTTTCTTCGTAGGGGAAAGCGAACTTCCCCTCGCCATGGGCGACCCATACGCCCAGCTTCGACCCGCTCAGCGATCCCAGCATGACGGATCCGTTCCGCGGTATTTCCAGGCTGACGAATCCCGATTCGAATTTGTGCGAGTCGTTATGGAGCATCCGGTGCTTCAGCTCGTGTTCGGGATACAACAGTCCCAGTTCCGCCATCAGTTGGCAGCCGTTGCAAATCCCCAGGCTCAGCGTATCCTTGCGGGCATAGAAGCGGTCGATCGCTCCCTTGGCTTTCTCATTATAGAGGATACCGGCAGCCCACCCCTTGGCGGAGCCCAGCACGTCGGAGTTGGAGAATCCGCCGCAGAAGACGATGAAGTTGACGTCGTCCAGCGTCTCGCGCCCGCTCGACAGGTCGGTCAGGTGGACATCCTTCACGTCAAAGCCGGCCAGGTACATGGCATAGGCCATTTCGCGCTCCCCGTTCGTCCCCTTATCGCGGAGGATCGCCGCTTTCACCCCGCTCATCGTGCGGCGTCCGGCGGAGATGCCATACGAAGCGAGTTTCCCCGTAAAGCCTTTCGGGAACTTATATTCCACCGGCTGCATCTTATAGTTCTCAAAGCGGTGCCCCGCGCAGACGCTTCCACTCTGTTTGATATCCAACCGGTAGGAAGAGGTATACCAGACGTCGCGCATATAGTCGATGCCGAAATGATACGACACCCCTCCTTTGGAAACCAGGATATGCCGCTCGTCGACCGGCCGGGCGACAAGGGCAAACGCCACGCCCGCCTCCTGCAACAGCCGCTCGAACGGCTTCCTGTCCTTTACCTGCACCAGGATCCCCGGGTTCTCGGCAAACAGGATTTTTACCAGATCCGCCTCGGCGATCCTGTCCAGCGTCACTGCCAGCCCCCCCTCCACATTGGCGAAGCACATCTCCAGTAAAGCCGTGATCATACCGCCGGCGGAAATATCGTGTCCCGAAAGAATCAACTCCCGTTCAATCGCCTCCTGCACCGTATCGAACGCGGTACGGAAATAGTCCGTATCCGTCACGGTCGGCGTCTCGTCCCCCAACGTATTCAATACCTGGGCGAAAGCGGAGCCTCCCAGCTTCAGCCCATCGAAAGAGAAATCAATATAATAGATCGCCGTCCCCTTGTCGTTGACGACCACCGGCGAAACGATCTTCCGGACGTCGCTCACCTCCGCGCCGGCGGAGATGATCACCGTTCCCGGCGCCATCACCTTCCGGTCTTCGCCATACTTTTGCGTCATGGAAAGGGAGTCTTTCCCCGTCGGGATATTAATCCCCAAGGCGCAGGCAAAACCGGAAGCGGCCTGGACAGCCCTGTACAGACGGGCGTCCTCCCCCTCGTTGCGGCACGGCCACATCCAGTTGGCGCTCAACGACACCCCTTTCAGCCTGTCGGTGAGCGGCGCGAAGACCAGGTTGGTCAACGCTTCGGCAATAGCCATGACCGATCCGGCGGCAGGGTCGACGATCGCCACCTGCGGGGCATGGCCGATCGAGGTAGCCATCCCTGCTTTCCCGCGGTAGTCCAGCGCGACGGCGCCCAAGTCGCTCAGCGGCAGTTGCAGTTCGCCCTGGCATTGCTGGCGGGCGACCTTTCCGCTGACCGAACGGTCTACCTTGTTCGTCAGCCAGTCTTTACAGGCGACGGCTTCCAGCTGCAACACCTGTTCGAGGTAATGGTGCAGCTCCGTCTCGCGATACACGGCCGGACGGTAGGATTCCCCGACCGTCCGGTCGGGCATCACCGTCTTAGGCGGTTTGCCGAACATATCGTCCAAAGCCAGGTCGATCGGCTTAACGCCGTCGGCCTGCTCAAAGACCAGCTTCATATCGCCGGTCGTTTCCCCTACGATATACATCGGGGCGCGCTCGCGGTCGGCGATACGCTTCACCCGTTCTACCTCTTTCCCGTCCATCAGCAGGCCCATCCGCTCCTGGCTCTCGTTGCCGATCACCTCCTTGGATGAAAGCGTAGGGTCGCCCACCGGAAGCCGGCTCATATCGATACGCCCGCCGGTGGCTTCGACCAGTTCGGACAGGCAGTTCAGATGGCCGCCCGCCCCATGGTCGTGGATGGAAATGACCGGGTTGTTCTCCGATTCCGCAATGGCGCGGATGACGTTGGCTACCCGTTTCTGCATCTCCGGGTTCGCCCGCTGAACGGCGTTCAGCTCGATGCCGCTGGTATACTGTCCGGTGTTGACCGACGATACCGCCCCGCCACCCATACCGATCCGGTAGTTGTCGCCCCCCATCACGATCACTTTCCCGCCCTGGTGGGGTTCGCCTTTCAGCGCGTCGCGTGCATTGGCATACCCTACCCCTCCGGCGAGCATAATCACCTTGTCGTACCCATACGTCTTTTGGTTCTCTTCATGCTCAAACGTGAGGACAGAGCCGCAGATCAGCGGTTGGCCGAACTTATTCCCGAAGTCCGACGCCCCGTTCGAGGCCTTGATCAATATCTGCCCGGGCGTCTGGTACAACCACGGGCGCGGGTCGAGCGCCTTTTCCCATGCACGCGCACCCTCCGTGCGGGGGTAAGCCGTCATATAGACAGCCGTCCCGGCCAGCGGGAGAGAGGCTTTCCCTCCGCCCAGGCGGTCGCGGATCTCTCCGCCCGTCCCTGTCGATGCGCCGTTGAACGGTTCGACGGTGGTCGGGAAGTTATGCGTCTCGGCCTTTAACGAAAGCACGGCCTTGATCTCCTTAACCGCAAAAAAGTCCGGCCTGTCCCCGTTCAAGGGGGCAAACTGCTCAATCAGCGGCCCCTCGTTAAAGGCCACATTATCTTTATAGGCTGAAACTAATTTGTTGGGGTTTGTAATGGAAGTGCGCTTGATCAATTGGAAAAGGGACTCCTCTTGCTCTTCGGAGTCAATGACAAAAGTCCCGTTAAATATCTTGTGGCGGCAATGCTCCGAGTTGACCTGGGCAAAACCGTAGACCTCGCTGTCGGTCAGCCGGCGTCCGATCTTCCGGCTCAGCGCATCGAGGTAAGCCACCTCGTCTTCGCTCAAAGCCAATCCCTCCTGCCGGTTGTAGGCGTCAATATCTTCTATGGCGTATACCGGTTCGGGCTGTTTGCGGACGGTGAATATCTCCTGATCCAACCCGTCATAAAGCCGTTGCAACATCGGGTCGTGCTCCGCCTCCCCCGAAGCCGCCGGATGGTATTCCTCAATCCGCGAAATACCCGTAAGCCCCATATTCTGGGTAATCTCCACCGCATTGGTACTCCAAGGGGTAATCATCTCGCGGCGCGGCCCGACGAACCAGCCCTCCACCCTGTCGCCCCCTACAGGCGTCGCCTCGCTAAACAACCAAACCAGCTTTTGGATATCTTCCGAAATAAGCGGCTGCACGGCTTCCACAGCCAGCACCGTCTTTGACGAAGATGTAAAAAATAAAATCATATTGTCGATTAATTGGTGTATGTCAAATAACTATCTTCCGATCCGCAAAGATACGACTTTTGTTTATATTTAAGTTATCCGTCAGAAATTGACGCCGCTTTTTTCGCTCAACAACCGGTATTTCTGCTGCTTGTTTTTCCACCGCTCCATAGCATACTGCTGCATATCCACCACTTTGTCTTTTTCGTCCACGATTTCAACGCCAAGCAACGATTCGGTAATATCCTCGATGGTCACAATGCCGCCCACCCCTCCGTATTCATCCACGACCAACGCGATATGCTCCTTTTTAGACAACAGCTTATCCCAGGCGTCAAACAGGGTGATGGATTCGGGAACCGTGATGATTTCCCTTTTTATATCTTTCAGTTTCAAGTCGAAATGGTCTTCCGCCAACTCCTCAAAAACCAAATCCCTCAACACATATCCCGAAATATCGTCCCGATTCCTGCCGTAGATGGGAATCCGTGAAAAATACAGGAAATCCTTATCATTCAAAAACTCCTGCAACGTCATCATTTCATTGGCGATCACGACGACTGTCCGGGGCGTCATGATCTCGGCGATCTTGACGCTTTTCAATTTGATTAAATTCTGGATGATGACATTTTCCTTATCCGCGATAATACCCTCCTCCGTGCCGATACTGGCTAAAGCGGATATTTCTTCCCTGCTGGTCGTCAGCTCTTTTTTGTTCTTGGACAACCGTTGGGTGATGGCAGCGGAAGCGATAACAAGCGGGTAGGTAATGAAAATCATCCCCTTGATTATACCAAGGGATACGCCGGCCAACCTTTTACAATGGTTCGCCCCGATGGTTTTAGGAATAATTTCGGTGAGGACAAGGATCAGTATCGTCAAGACGGCGGAAACGATGCCGAAATAGGCTTCGCCGAAAAGGATCGTCGCCTGTGCGCCGATCCCCGCAGCCCCGACGGTATGGGCGATCGTATTCAAAGAGAGGATGGCCGATAAAGGTTTGTCGATATTTTCTTTCATCCGAATCATCGCCTCGGCTTTCTTATTCCCTTGCCCGGCTTCTGATTTCAAATACGAAACAGGAGTCGATAACAATACCGCCTCCATGATTGAACATAAGAACGAAGTAAACAAAGCAAGAAACAAGTATAAAAATAATAACGTCATGTTGATTAGTAAGTTAAACAAACTGACGCAAAAATAGATAAAACAATTGAAATAACCGTTTTTTAACCAACGATTATTGACGCCAACGCATACGGCGCCTGCCCGCCCCCATCCATCACCGCAAGGATAAACAATCGGAAATAACAGGAGTAAAAGTCATTGCGAGTCCCCAATAAACCAGGTTTCTCAAAAAGGGAAATGACGGCGATTGCGTTTAGTACCCGTCATTGCGAACGCAGTGAAGCAATCCAGAGGTGCCGCTAAAAATCTCATTTTCAGCCCTCTCGATCGGAGTTGTCTCCACTCGCTGCGCTCGGTCGACATGACGATCGCATACTGAAAAGAGAGAGGGGATTGGAGGCGGCGGCTTTACCGCGCCTCCAATCCCCTCCCCTCCAAAAAAAAAGCACAAATGTCATGTCGACCGAGCGCAGCGAGTGGAGACAACTCCGATCGAGAGGGCGGAAAATGTGTGTGTCGCACCTCTGGATTGCTTCACTTCGTTTATAATGACGACGAATCACAATCACCTGAAAATCAAATGGTACCCGTCATTGCGAGTACCCAATAAACTGCGTTTATCAAAAAGGGGAAATGACGAGAATTGATTGATTTTTAGCCGA
>JAISRY010000218.1 GCA_031273385.1 Tannerellaceae bacterium
ACCCGCCTGCCCTTTCGATCGGAGGTGTCTCCACTCGCTGCGCTCGGTCGACATGACGTTCTCCCGCTCGGTCCCCCTAACGGGATTGCTATCGCCGTCATTTTCCTTTTTGATAAACCGGGTTTATTGGGTACTCGCAATGACGGGAGTGTTTCTCCTGATAATCAATGCATTCGATTTTGTCTTCTGTGACCAAACGCCGTAGGCGTTGCCTCTAAATTCCCGTTCAAGCGGAGCGCAGAGCGGGGTATGGACAGACTACGCTGGACATAACACCGAAGGTGTTTCCCTGTGAGGGGGCAGTTATATTTCAGGCAATTATGATTCGTCGTCATTACAAACGCAATGGAGGTTGGCTGAATATCAGGAAATAAGCCAACTACCGTCATCTCCCTATTCCCCTTTTGTGTAAAAGGTGGTGGGGCCGTAGCCGTGGCGGACAATCTTGCCGGCCAGGCGGAACTGTTTCAGCTGGGCGGCGGCTTTGGTTTTACCGCATTGGCTCAGCGACTTATAGGCTCTGCCGGTGATATAGGTGTTTTTCTCCAGATACCGCATCAGCCGCTCTTCGCACTCTTCGAGGGTGAATGTTTTCCTCTGCCGTTCCGGTGCGCGGAAAACATGCATAGTCTTCAAGCGATCTTTCAATTCTTTGGAGGCGTGGAACTTAACATCTTTGAAGAAAACAGACTCGGAGCGGATCTGCTTTTTGTTCATGACCGGAGGAGATTGCAGCGAGATGGTAAATGTACCTATCCCCTCCAATTCTACATTAAAACCAAACATCAGGTGATCGACCAATGCGTCCTGAAGCAACTGTAGCACCCCTTTGTAATCGGCTGAAGAAAAGGTCGATTTCGGCAGTATTGCCCTGATGATCTCAGGGGTAGAAACCGTACCGCATGGTACGAAACGCGCGTGTAACGGCTGTATTTGACCGTCTTTTTTAGGGTTCGGATTACGAACCAATTTGTAATTTGCTGACATAATGCTCTTTACTACTATTATTATTTATCTGATACCTCTCATCTTTTCATCTAAATAATTTACCCTTTTCATTAGGATAAACTACCTGTTTGTTTCGGATGTATTAATCGTTCGCCAACTGGAGAACAATGGTTCGCCAATTGGCGGACATCCGTTCTCCAATTGGCGAACCATTGTTCGCCGGATGGCGAACGATTAAAATATCCGCAACAAAGGTATAGATTATCTGCAACAAAATGTTAGATATTTTAGAAGAAAAAGTTTGTGGATGAGTGGAGAATGACGAAAATTCACAATTGTCAGGGAATCAGTCAGCGAACGACGGCGAGCCCCATAACGCTCACCCGTATGCCGGGTACCGTCGACAGAAGCGCTTCGGCACAGAAGCAGATGGTCGATCCGGAGGTTATCACATCGTCCACCAGGATGACATGCTTGCCCTGCAAGGCTTCTATATCCCTGACGGCAAAGACATTCTGCATGTTGAGCCAGCGGTCGTAGAAACCCCTTTTCGTTTGCGTATCTGTTTTTATGGCACGGTATAGCGACGTTGTGTCGATCGGCAGGTTCCATACGGAAGCGATCCCCTGGCAGAGTTTTTCAGACTGGTTATACCCTCTTTTCCGCTCCCTTTTCCGGTGGAGGGGGACAGGGATCAGCACATCGGCGGCCGAACGGAGGGGGGTGTCCCGGAAATACAGCGCCATCCGCCGCCCCAACAGGCAGGCCAACTCTTTATTTCCATAGTATTTGAGCGAAAAAACCAATTGCTGTGTCATCCCCTTTTTCACATAGTACAGGTAAGCCGTCGCCTGTTCGATCAAGGCCTTGCCCATAAGCCGATGGAAAAGCCGATTGTTCCCCGTTTCGTAAAAGCAGGTATAGGGCAGCTTGCAAAAGCATCTCTGGCAAACCTGCTCCTCCTGTTTCGTCAAAGGTTCCTTGCACAGCAGGCACAACCGGGGAAAGAAGAGGTGAAGCAGGCTACTCCATATCGCCGGCATAGTCGTTCCCATTAAATAACCCCCTGAGGCACCGGATTGCTTCATGGCTCTCGAAACCCCGTCCGGCAGCGAAACGAAGCAGTTTGTGAAAGCGGTCTCGGCCGTCCTTCCCTTTCACCGTTTTCTCCTTCTCTTTCAACACCGCCAGCAGGGTGGCGCGGTAGGCCTCGTCGTCGATCATGGCCAACGCTTCCGTACAGATACCGGACGGGATACCTCTCCGCTTCAGCTCATACGCGATCTTGATGCGCCCCCAGCGGTTAAAGCGCAGGGCATCGTGTACAAAGCTTGCAGCAAAGCGGCTTTCGTCAATGAATTTCTCTGCCGTCAGGCGGTGGATAATCCGCTGTTCGGCTTCGGGGGGGAGGCCTGCGTGCCGGATCTTTTTCCCGACCTCCTGTATGCATCTTTCCGCCGTCGAGCAATAGCCCGCCATGCGGTGCAACATCTCCTGTTCGCTTACCTGCTTCATTTTTTAGCTGTTATGATTCGTTCTTTCCCTGCGATATCGCGGATAAGCCTGATGCCGGTATAGCCCTCCCCGGCAAGCATATCCACCATCTCTTTGCCGCATTGGGCGTTGATCTCCGCATAGAGGAAGCCCCCCTCTTTTATCTTCTCTTTCCCCAGGCGGGCGATGGCGCGGTAGAACAACAAAGGGTCGTCGTCCGGAACGAACAGGGCCTCCGGCGGTTCGTAAAGAAGCACGTTTTTCCCCATCTGCGCTTTCTCGCTGTTTTTCACGTATGGCGGATTGCTGACGAAGAGGTCAACGCTGTCGGGGAGATGCGCCAAAGTGTGTGGCGGGGAGAGGATGTCCGCCTGGAGGAACGTGACCTCGACCCCGTTCAGGCGGGCATTCTCCCGCGCCGTCCGCAAGGCCTTTTCGGAGATATCGACGGCAAAGACGCCGGCGTGGGGGAGGTATTTGGCTAACGTAACGGCCAGGCAACCGCTGCCCGTCCCGATATCCAGTACACGCATCCGGCCATCGCGGAAATCCCGTAAGACATGATCCGCCAGCTCTTCCGTTTCGGGACGGGGGATCAATACGGATGGATCAACGTGAAACGGTAATCCGTAAAACCGGGTGTGCCCAATGATATACTGAATCGGCTCGAACTGTTTGAGGCGTTCGACAATCCCCTTGATTTCCGCCCTCTCGGTTCGGGATAATTCTTTACCTTTGTCCAATAAAAGATGATGAGGCTGAAGCCGGCAGACATGTTCCATGATCAAACGGGTGAAGCCGGTGATTTCGCTTGATGGATAATACGCGTTTAATGCATTGTTTATATAGGCGATAGCGTCAGTCATACTTGGTTGTTTTGGTGCAAAAGTAATGTAAAAAGTCCAATACGCAAAAAAGGATGGAAGAGGTAGAAGAAAAATATATGGCTCGTTGTATCGCCCTGGCACGCCACGGGGCGGGGATGGTTTCGCCGAACCCGATGGTCGGCGCCGTAATCGTACATAAAGGGAAAATAATCGGGGAGGGCTATCACCGAAAGTACGGGGAATGTCATGCGGAGGTGAATGCCATCGCCTCGGTAAAAGAGGCCTCCCTGCTAAAGGAGGCGACGCTGTATGTCAACCTGGAGCCATGCGCCCACTATGGTAAAACGCCGCCATGCGCAGGGTTGATCATAGAAAAGGGGATACCCCGCGTCGTGATCGGGGTGATGGATCCCTATCCCGAAGTGTCGGGGCGGGGCATCGCCATGCTGCGGGAGGCCGGCGTAGCGGTGACTGCCGGCGTGATGGAAAAGGAGGCCTATACGCTGAATCGCTCTTTTATGGCCAGCCAAACGCTGAAGCGCCCCTATATCGTCCTGAAATGGGCGCAGAGCGCGGACGGCATGATGGACAGGGTACGGGAAGATGCCTCAACGCCGCCGGCCGCCCTCTCGTCCCCCGGCATCATCCAGCGCATACACAAACAGCGGGCTGAAACAGACGCCATTATGATCGGTACCCGGACGGCATTGTTGGACAACCCGTCGCTCACCGTCCGGCATTGGGCAGGGAAATCCCCCGTCCGCGTCATCCTGGACCGGGACTTGCGTATCCCGCCGGGCTATCACGTATTGGATGGCAGGGTGCGGACACTGGTTTTTACCGGCAGGGAAAAGGAGAGCGCCGGCCTGACCGAATATATCCGCATAGACTACGACTGCCCGGTGATCCCGCAGGTATTATCCCACCTCTTCGCCCACCGCCTCAACTCGCTGATGGTGGAGGGAGGCGCCCACCTGCTCCGCTCCTTTTTACAGGAAGAGATATGGGACGAGATCCAAGTGGAAACCACCCCCGTACACCTCGGAAACAAAGGCGTACAAGCCCCCGACATCGCATGGCAACACCACCCCGCCCTGCACCACATCGAAACCATCCACACCGAAACCGCACAGCACTACATCACCTCCTATATTCGCCGCCACTGAGAGATGGAGAGACCTTATGTTGTTTATTTTGAACATTTTTCTTAGCTTTGCTGTCGTTTAAGATATGTAACCATGTACGAGCAATATCTTTCTATGCCCGCTGTTCCCGCAGGAGCTATATTGAAACGAATACTCCAAAAGGAACATCTTTCGCAAAAGGAGATTGCGGAAAAATTAGCTATTTATCCGCAGCGTATCAACGATTTAATTAGCGGAAAACAACGATTTACGATCGAGCTGTCTTTCCGTTTGGAAAAAGCGTTGTCCATCCCTACCCTTGGATATTTTTACCGGATACAGGCAAATCACGAGATATACCGCCATCAAGACGAACAGGAGCGGAAATATACACCCGATTTGTCGAAAATAAACAAGACGCTGTTTTGGGAAACCCCCTCATTAGATGCCATCAATTGGCAAAAAAATGGCAATTGGGTTATCCAACGTACATTTGAATATGGCGACCAACAAGAAATTGAAGAAATAATACGTTATTATGGGCACGAAAAAGTTTCCGAAGTCTTAAATGCCATTCCGGTAACTGATACTTGGAAAATGAAAGACAGAAACAAAAACAGAAAGATTTTTGGCGTATGAAACTATACTACAATACCGTATCCGGGTTATTGCTTGAATGTCTGCAAAAAACTGTGACGCTCAATCACTCTTCCTGTATCCGGCGATGGCCAGGATGTTGAAGGCGATGGCGAAAAGGCAGATGACCAGGAATTGGTTTGTGATATCGGAGAAGTGGCTGCCTTTCAGGTAGATCAGGCGCATGACCTCTGCGAAATAGCGGACGGGGTTGCATAATGTGATCTTTTGCGCCCAGTCCGGCATACTGCTGATCGGGGTAAACAGGCCGCTCATCAATGCAAAGATCATGATGAAAAAGAAAGCGATAAACATGGCCTGTTGCTGGGTGGAGGAGATGGAGGAGATCGCCAACCCGAAACCGCTGAAAGCAACCAGGTAGACGGCGGCAAACAGGCAGATGACGCCGACGCTGCCCACAGGGAGAAGGCCATACACCAGCCAGGCTATGATAAACCCGGTCAGCAACAGGAGAAAACCGATCACCCAGAAAGGGATCAGCTTGGATAGTATAAAGAGGTATTTGGGAATGGGCGTGACGTTGATCTGTTCGATCGTCCCCTTTTCTTTCTCGCTGACACTGTTGAGCGCAGCCTGGAAGCCGCCGATGATGGTCAGCAAAAAGACCATGATGCCCGGCACCATGTAGTTTTTGTACCTGAGGTGGGGGTTGAAAAGGTGGGTGAACGTAATGTCTCCCGTAATATGATTCCCATAGCCTGCTTCCCGGTTGAACTGTTGGATGATGGTTGACAGGTAAGAGCTGCCCAACCCGCCTTTTACCCCGTTTATGGCGTTTACCGCGATCAGGACATCCGCCTTTCCTTCGCGTACCAGGTTCTTTTCCAACCCCCACGGTATTTCCAGCAACATATCCGACGCGTTACTTTCGATAGCCGCCAAGCCCTCGTCATAGCGGGAGGAGACGTCCGTCAGGCGGAAATAGCCGGAAGAGCCTATTTTCTCTATCAGGCGTTGGGCGTAAAGGGAGTGGTCGTGGTCGATGACGCCCAGGTTGATTTTCTTCACCTCAAAGTCGGCGGCAAAGGGCAGGATCAGGAGTTGCAGGACGGGGATCAGGAATATGATTTTCGGGATGAAACGATCCCGCATGATCTGTTTGAACTCTTTCTCCAATAGATAGCCTAATATCTTCATTGCAACCGTATTTTAAAGCGTTTCACACTTAATGCGACCAGCAGGACGGCCATGAGCGACAGGATGCCCGCCTCTTCCAGGACGGCCTCTACCCCCAGCCCTTTTATCATCACATCCTTAACGGCTATGATAAACCACTTTGCCGGAACGATATTGGAGATGATCTGCAGGATATAAGGCATATTTTCGATCGGGAAAACCATGCCGCCCAACAGCATGACCGGAAGCAACAGGGCGATACTGCTGATCAGCATAGCCGCCTGCTGCGTATCGGCGATCGTCGAAATAAACAGCCCCAGGCAGAGCGAAACAAGGGCGTACAAGATGGACAGCGAGACCACCAGCGTCACGCTGCCGACAATCGGGACGCCCAGCAGGAAACGGGACAGCAACAGGATCGTCGCTATGTTGACGATACTGAGCAACACATAAGGCGTCGCTTTCGCCAGTATGATATAGACCGGCTTCAGCGGAGAGACCAACAGCACCTCCATCGTCCCCAGCTCTTTCTCTTTCACGATCCCGACAGAGGTCATCAACGCACATATCAGCATAATAATCAGCCCCATCACGCCCGGCACAAAGGTATAGGCGCCTTTCATTTGCGGATTGTACAGCAGGTGGGTGACCGGCAATATGCCGGGTGGATTGGGCGGAAGCGGGAGGTTTTCAACCGTCACGTCCGACGTGGAGATGATGGCCGTAGCGTACTGTATCAGCGCATTGGCTTCGTTCGGGTCGGAGGCGTCGGCCAGGATTTGTACCGCCGGATTGCCGGATGAGGCAAACTGCGGCGGGAAGACGATGAGCAGGCGTATCTTCCCTTTACGGAAGAGGGATTCGCCCTCCTCCATGTTGTCTATCATCTTGTGGAGGGCGAAATATTCGCTGGCCTGAAGCTGCCCTATCAGCTTACCGCTCATCTCGTCGCGGCTGTAATCCAGGACGGCGAAAGGGGAACGCCTGATCTCCGTCGTAATGGCATACCCGAAAAGGATGAGCAATACAATCGGCATAATGAGCAGGATGAGCATCGTTTGCCGGTCGCGGAGGATGTGGTAAAACTCTTTTCTGATAAAGGCCATCAATGGTTTCATAGCGGTTATTCTCCTCTCTTTGCTTTGCGT
>JAISRY010000154.1 GCA_031273385.1 Tannerellaceae bacterium
TCAGCATGCGATTGTCATGTCGACCGAGCGCAGCGAGTGGAGACAACTCCGATCGAGAGGGCGGAAAATGAGTGTGTCGCACCTCTGGATTGCTTCACTGCGTTCGCAATGACGGGTACTAAGCGTTGATTTCCATACGATTATGATTCGTCGTCATTATAAGTGGAAGATGAAGGATTACCATGATTTCGTCTACATACGCATAAGCCTCTCGCTTACACAAATGGCCTGGCTGATTGCCATACAGTTGCTGCTGCAAACGCTGGCGCTGGGCTACATGTACCTGTTCTATCGAACCAATGAAAAATTGAAGAAAACGATCAGGGACAACAAAATGCGCGACGATTATCTGGCGCGGAAAACGCAGGAGTTGAAGCGGTTTATGATCGTTTTAGCGTTTATATTATTGCGGAAAGCTTACGGACGTTTGCGAGGCGTTCGCTCCACGACTTGTTCTGGCGAATGGCCTGCAAATTGTAACGTACTTGCATCCTGATAAGCATTTCTGCTTCAATACCCAATGCTGCTTCAAAAAGCAAAGCATATTCGGCTAATAGCGGACGTTTGCAGTTCAACACTTCATTCAACAACGTATGGGAAATACCCATTTGTGCGGCAAGTTTGCGTTGTGAAATGCCACGATATTCGATTTCTTCTTTGAGTACTTCACCCGGATGCGTTGGTTCATACGGGGTAAGGTTGTTTGCTATCATGCGGGGGTCAATCCCTTTTAACGTAATCATACCTGCCTTATTTATAATGGTTTGACAATTCTAAAATGTTGCACACCGTGGCAACAGGTTCAACACCGTTGTCCGATACGGTAAATTCAATTCGGTATTGCCTGTTTATCCTGATGGAAGAAATACCTGCCTTGTCGCCTTTCAATACTTCGTAATTCAAAGAGTTGATGCCATACAATGATTCAATTCCGCTTGCATCAAAAAGTATATCAATACAACGCTTATATTTACGCACGATTTCAGGTTGATAACGGTGTTTTTTGTCATCGGTTTTACCTTTTTCGTACAATTCCTGCAAATAGTTCTCTTCAAAAAATACAATCATACCATCTCACTTATCCGATACAAAGGTACTGCTTGTTTTTGACGTTCACAAGCGGGTGAATGATTTTCTTTCACTTGTTGAATCGCTGTGTGTCATAAAGCAGGTGTTGTTTCGCAAGAGAGGGCACAAGTTACAAACCCGCGCAACAGGGTCAACGCATTAAAATGTATGTTTCAGTACTGTGATTCGTCGTCATCATAAACGCAGCGTCGGCAATCCAGAGTATGCACCCTCTTTCCAAAGAGTATGCATACTTTTTCGGAAAAGGATGCATACTCTTTCGGGAAAGGATGCGCCCAGTCATGTTCGGAAGAAGTATCAACGGCTCTCGGAGAGAGCCATTTTAATGCGTTGACCCTGGCCCGGAGATGGAAACCGTAGGCGGTGTGTCATTTTTTTATTAGATTTGTAGCTATTATGAGACACGAGATAGACAAAACGGTTTTGCTTTCGATATGGGGGTTGCTATTGGCGATGGCTTTCTCCTGTGTGGGGAAGCAGGGTGGCGAAGATGAGGTGAATAGCGAGTGGGTGGATAGCTTGCAGTATACGTATCAGTATGGTATCCGTACCGATTCGCTGGAGGTGACGGCCTATACGGTGAATAGCGGGGATAGCCCGGTGGGGATTTTTACGCGGTTGGGGTTTTCCGTCGCCGATGCCGACAGGATCAGCCGGATAGCCGCGCCTGTCCTCCACCCCGCCCGCCTACGCGCCGGTACGCATTATTACACCTTTACGACGCGGGACAGCCTGGCCGGTATACGCTATGTCTCTTTTGAAAAGTCGTTTACCGATTATGCCATTATCGACTTTACCGCCGATACCCTTGCCGCCTACGAATACAACAAAACCATCACCCTGAAGCGGGTATATACCGCAGGGGTGATCCGCTCCTCCCTCTGGAACGCCCTGCAAACCAGCGGCGCCGATCCTATGCTGGCCAACAGGATAGCCGACGTCTTTGCCTGGCAAATCGACTTCTACGATGTGAAAGAGGGCGATTCGTTCGAGGCGCTTTACGACGTCGCCTATATCGACGATACGGTCGCTATCAATATCGCCCATATCGAGGGAGCCCTCTTTACCCATCAGGGGAAACCCTTTACGGCTATCTCCTTTATGCAGGAGGACAGCATACGGGAATATTTCGACAAAGAGGGGAACAGCCTGCGCAAAACATTCCTCAAAGCGCCGCTGGATCTGGTGCGTATCACGTCGCGCTTCTCCAACTCCCGCTTCCATCCGATACTGAAACGTTACCGCGCCCATCATGGCGTGGATTATGCCGCGCCGGTAGGGACGCCGGTGAAGACGATCGGCGCGGGCGTCGTTACGGCCAAAGGCTATCAGCGTGGCGGGGGGAACTTTATCAAGGTCAGGCATAACTCCGTCTATACCACGACCTATATGCACCTGAGCCGCTTCCCGAAAGGGATCAGGACGGGCAGCAAGGTGCAGCAGGGAGAGGTGATCGGCTATGTCGGCTCTACCGGCCTCTCCACCGGCCCGCACCTGGACTTCCGCGTGCATAAGAACGGACAGCCGGTCAACCCGCTGAAGATCGAGTCGCCGCCCTCCCATCCGGTGAAGCCGGCGCTGAGGGACAGCTTCGAAATAGTTAAACAACGGATACTGGCGGAGCTTGACAGCTTCCGGTATCTGACTAATACGTTATGAATATGAAAGTTTTAGGAAACATTCTCTGGTTGTTGTTGGGAGGGATTGTCACGGCTGTCGAATACCTGGTAGCCAGCCTGCTGCTGATGGTGACGATCATCGGGATCCCTTTCGGGTTGCAAACGCTGAAGTTGGGGATGCTGGCGTTGTGGCCTTTCGGGAGTACGGTCGTCGACAATGCCAATGCGGGAGGATGCCTGTCGGTGCTGATGAATGTGATCTGGATTCTGATAGGCGGTATCTGGATTAGCCTGACGCATCTTCTCTTCGGCCTGCTCCTGTGCCTCACCATTATCGGCATCCCTTTCGGCATGCAGCATTTCAAGATGGCTACCCTGGCGTTGACCCCTTTCGGAAAGAGCATCAACTAAGCCTATTCGATCAGCCGGTAGTTGGCTTTCGCCTCCTGGCGGGTGCAGGCGTTGAAGTGCCACCATTCGTAGGCAATGGTGCGGAAGCCGGCCTGTTTCATCACCTGGCGTAGCAAGCGGCGGTTGTTGAACGCCTCGCGGGTGATCCTGCCGGATTGCACCAACCCCTCTTCGGCGGTCGTATGCGCCTCTTCGCCGAAGTAATCGAAAGGCGTTCCCATCGGGAGCGGCCTCCCCAACCGGTCGACGATGCCCACGTCTACCGCCATGCCGTAGTTGTGCAACCCTCCGCCGTTGGCCGGATTACTCACATAGTTCGTCTTGTCCGTACCCCTCACCAGGCTCCACATTTTCCGTTGTACCGACATCGGGCGGGCGGCGTCGTACACGATCAGGGAGTAGGCGGGATACCGCTCTTTCAATAGCCGTTGCGCTCTCCGCAGTTTCCTTGCCGCATCGGGGTGCAGCCATATACCGGAAATACCTGCATAAACGGCCTCCCCCATGATGTTATCCGCCGTGGCATATTTCAGGCAAACACGGAGGGAGGTATCCATCGCGGCGGCATCGACCAGCCCTCCGGAGGCGAGGTAACTGTCCATCCGCCCCGCCTGGGCGTGGCAGAAAAGCGGGAAAAAGAGGAGGATCAGGAGACAAGGCTGTTTCATCTTTCAGGAGATAACGATTTGCTCCGCCTCTATCGGGCGGCTGAGGAAAAGGGAGGCGGATTCGGAGAACCTGCCGGCGGATTCGGTGGTGAGGAAACGGCGGGTAGACTGCTTACCCAAGCGGCTGTCCATCTCCGGGTGGCGCGCCAAATAGTCTTTCAGACTCTCGGCGACACGCTCCCCTTGGGCGAACAGCGCGACCCCTTCGGGCAGGTAGCGCCTGATCTTGCGGATCAGCAGCGGGTAGTGCGTACAGCCGAGGATCAGCGTATCAATGGCCGGATCCACCGCCAGGATATGCTCGATATGCTGCCGGATAAAATAGTCGGCGCCCGGAGAATCAAACTCGTTGTTCTCGACCAGCGGCACCCACATCGGGCACGCCTCGCCGGTCACCGTCATATAGGGGAACATCTTTTCGATTTCGATCGTATAGGAGAGGGAGGAGATGGTGCCCGACGTCCCCAGCACACCGATATGCTTCGTCCGGCTGATCGAGTCGATAGCCTCCACCGTAGGGCGGATCACCCCCAGCACCCTCCGCGTGGGATCCATCAGAGGCAGATCCCGCTGCTGGATTGTCCTGAGCGCCTTTGCCGATGCCGTGTTGCAGGCCAGGATAACCAATTGGCAACCCTCTTCAAAAAGCCTGCCTACCGCCTGCCGGGTGAAGCGGTAAACCACCTCGAACGAACGTGTCCCGTATGGGGCGCGTGCGTTGTCGCCCAGGTAGATATAGTTGTACTGGGGCATGGCCTGCGCTATCTTGTCGAAGATAGTCAGCCCGCCGTAGCCGGAATCAAAGATACCGATCAGGCCGGATGGATGGGGATGCGTCGTCATGCTGATAAGGAACGAAAAAAGAGACTGCCCGCCGGACAGCCTCTTCCTATCGTTTCGTCATACGGATTATAACCCTAATTTAGCTCTTACAAGAGGTGTCGCGTCCGTGGCATCCGGGCTGATATACAACAATCCGTTGGGGTTGAAGATATAGGTATATCCCTTTTCATCTCCTACCGCTTTGATGGCGTTCTGTACTTTCTGCTGGATGGGCTGAAACAGCTCCTCATATTTCTTCTGTACATCCTGTTGGGCGATCTGGCCAAAGTTCTCCATTTTGGTACGGATATCTTCTATATCCTGCATCCTCCTCAGCTTGATGTTTTCCGTCAGCGAGTCCTGCTGGGCGACGTAGTCGGCCGCTTTCTTCTGATAGTCGTTTTCCAGTAGTTTCATCTCTGCGGTATACTTTTCGTTCAGCGCCGCGATCTGTTTTTCCATATTGGAAACGTCCGGCAGAGCCATCATCACTTCATTCACATTAACATAAGCGATCTTTACCTCTTGCGCAAAGGCTCCTAAAGGAAGGAGGGATAACAATAAAACAATAAGTCTCTTCATTTTATTCAATATAATTTATTAGTAATTCTGTTGTGCTCAATTATTTAAACCCCACAAATGTACGCATTTATTTTGAATATCCTAATTTTAGAAGCACTTCGTCGCTAATATCAATCTTCGGCGAAGCGAAAATCACGCTCATCGCCGACGCCCTGTCGATAATCAACTGGTATCCTTTATCCTCCGAGATCTCTTTTATGGCATTATAAATCTCATCCTGTATAGGTTTCATCAGGCTTTCACGCTTCTTGTACAGCTCGCCGTCGGCGCCGAAATACTGGCGTTTCACATCCTGCGCTTCCTGCTCTTTCTGCACGATGGCCTCTTCGCGTTTGGACTTCATTTCGGCCGAAAGGAAGACCAGGTCGCTCTGGTAGGCTTTATACATATTCTGCGCTTCCTGCTGGATCGCTTCCACTTCATTCTGCCATTTCTTGGAAATCTGGCTCAGTTGCTCATTCGTCATTTCATACGCCGGAATATTCTTTAAAATGTATTCCATGTCAATCAGTGCAAACTTCTGCGCTGTACCTGCAAAAGAGCAGAGGAGCGTCAAGCTGCATAAGGCAATCAATTTTTTCATACTCATATTTTTTGCATTTAAAAATTACGTGAATTAAAACTCCTGTCCAATAATAAAATGGAAATTGCTGCCGCCCCTTGAGCTTGATCCGTCAGGACGGTCAAACCCGTAAGCCCAGTCGATCCCCATTAGCCCGATCATCGGCAGGAAGATACGGACGCCGACACCGGCCGAACGTTTCAGCCCGAACGGGTTAAAGCTCCCCAACGTCTGCCATGCATTACCGGCCTCGACAAAGAGCAGCCCGTAGATCGTCGAAGAGGGTTCGAGGATAAACGGATAGCGCAGCTCCATGCTTAGGCGGGAATAGGCATACCCGTATCCGCGCCCGTTACCGGCGATACTCCCGTTCTCATACCCCCTTAGCCCGATAGTCTCTATGCCGTAGGTGCCCGAATAGCCGCTCATCCCGTCGCCCCCCATATAGAACGTTTCGAAGGGCGAGCGTTTATACTTGTTGTAATCCCCCAGGAAACCGTACTCGATGCGCGACATCAGCACCGGGGTGCGTTTGACGGCCTGCGGAGTGAGGGGGGAAAATATCTTCGCTTTGAACTTCCATTTATGGTATTCGATCCATTTGTATTTCTTGGCATTGTCGTCGCCCATCGCCGCATAGTCTTTTCCGTCCCACAAGGAGTAGGGCGGCGTAGCGCTGACGGAGAGGGAGAACTGCGACCCTTTGCGGGTATATAGCGGGTTGTCGATCGAACTGCGTTGCAACGACAGCTCCAGGTTGAAGTTGTGGCTGGTACCGTCGGTGAACGACGACATGAAGTAGCGCCAGTCCTTAAGGATATACAGCTGGTAGTTCAGCGTCGCCATAAACTGGAAATAGTCGTCCGGCCAGTTCAGGCGCTTCCCGTATCCGGCGGAAACCCCTAATGTCATAATGGATTTATTGGGGTCGTAAGCCAGCTCGTAATTGTTGTACCCGTAGCCGCTGCCATACCCATAACCCGATCCATACCCGTAGCCTGATCCATATCCGTAACCCGGATAGTACATGGAACTGTTATACAGGTTGTTGGTATAATACCGGTCGCTGATATCCGTCTGTTTGGAGAAGTAGGCGCTGACGGATAGCATATTGGGGCGTTTCCCGCCAAACCAGGGGTCGAGGAAAGAGATGCTGTAGGCCTGGTAGTACCGCCCGTTGGTCTGTCCGCTTAACGTCAGCGTCTGCCCCTCGCCCTGCGGGATGATACCGCGGTAGGTCTTCGGGTGCAGGAAGTTTTTCATCGAGAAGTTGGTGAACTTCAGGCTCAGCTTGCCGATAATACCCGTCTGCCCCCAACCGGCGGAGAACTCCACCTGGTCGTTCGCTTTGGATACCAGGTTGTATTGGATATCCACCGTTCCGTTGTTTTCGTCGGGCAGGGGAACGGGGTTCATGTTTTCCGGGTCGAAGTGCCCCATCTGGGCGATCTCGCGAACCGAACGGATCAAATCATCACGGCTGAACAGCATACCGGGTTTCGTCCTCAGCTCGCGGCGGATAATATCTTCATATAGCCGGTCGTTCCCATTGATAATGATACGGTTGATCGTTGCCTGAGCCCCCTCCTGTATACGGATCTCCAACGAGATGGAGTCGTTCTCGACCTCCACCTCGACAGGCTCGGCATGGAAGAAAAGGTATCCGGTATTGTAATAGACGTTCGACACGGCGTCTTCGTCCGTCGTCAGGCGCTCCTCCAGTTTCTTCTGGTTATAGACGTCGCCCTGTTTCATGGACAGCACCGCCTCGAGGTAGTCCGTCGCATACTGCGTATTGCCGACGAAGTTGATATTCTTCAGGTAATACTTCTCCCCCTCGTCCAGCGAAATGAAAATGTCGACGGCTTTCTCGCTGGAGTTGACGACGCTGTCTGCCAGCATGACGGCGTCGCGGTATCCGTATTCGTTGTATTTGCTGATAATGTTCTTCTTATCCTTTTCGTACTCTTCGGTGGTAAACTTCTTCGTACTGAACATCTCAAGGATACTGGTTTTAAAACGCTTGGGGAGCGAAAACCGCTCATTGGTCTTCTTCATCGCTTTCTTCAGCTGGAAGTCGGTCAATGCCGCGTTGCCGGTAAAGACGATTTGGTTGATCTTCGTCTTCTCGTTTTTATTGATATTGATATCGACAATGACCTCGCCCTCATGCGCCAGGTCGTCTTTTTGTACGATATCGACATCGACGTTCTTAAAGCCCTTACCGTCGAAATAACGTTGGATCACGATCTTGGTACGGTCCATGGAGTTCGGCGTAATCTGGTAGCCTTTCCTCAAGCCCAGCCGCCCCTCCAGCTCTTCCCGCTCACTCTTCTTTATCCCGTTATAGTTGACCGAAGAGATGCGCGGACGCTGTTTCAGTTGGATCTCCAACCAAATCAGGTTACCCTCGATCTTTGTTGCCAGGATCTTCACGTCCGAAAACAACCCATGCTTCCAGAAGCGTTTGACCGTCGTCGTGATCTCCTCGCCAGGCACCGTTATTTCATCTCCAACCGACAAACCGGAGAATCCAATCAACGTAAAATCTTCCATTGTCGTCACACCGGAGACCTTGATATCGGCAATCTTGTATTTCCTAACCAGTGTGTACGAAATGACCGGTACTTCAACCGGCGTCTCAACATGGGTCGTGTCGGTTTCCTGAGCCGTTATGCCAAAGGCAAAGCTAAGGAAGATAAAAAACAGCGCTAATCTCTTACACATATATTGTTATTTTAGACTTAATTGTTCGCTTGTTTTCCCAAAACGGCGTTCGCGGTGTTGGTAATACAATACTGCTTCATACAACTCCTTTTCCCTGAAATCAGGCCAAAGGATATCGGTAAAATAAAATTCGGTATACGACATCTGCCATAACAGAAAATTACTGATCCGTTTCTCCCCTCCCGTGCGTATCAACAGGTCGGGATCGGGAATACCTTTGGTTGCCAGGTGATCCGAAACCATCGCCTCGGTAATGTCGCGGGGATCTATTTTCCCCTCCGCCGCTTCTGCGGCGATCTGCCTGGCCACCTCGGTGATCTCCCATTTCGAAGAATAGCTGAGCGCCAGTATCACGGTCGTTCCCGTATTCGCCGCCGTTTCGTGGATGCAGTCCATCAGCGTGGCGTAGGCTTGTTCGGGCAGGCGGCTGAGGTTACCGATCGCTGCGAGGCGGATATTATTCTTCATCAGCTCCGGCGTCTCGTTGTGGATCGCTGCGACAAGCAGCTCCATCAGCGCCACCACTTCCGCTTCGGGACGGTTCCAGTTCTCGTTCGAAAAGGTATAGACAGTCAAGTATTTAATGCCTATATCGGAAGCGGCCTCCACAATCTTGCGAACGGAAACGACACCCTCCTGGTGCCCTTTGCTCCGCTCCTTTCCTTTTGCTTTAGCCCATCGCCCGTTGCCATCCATGATGATGGCGACGTGTTGCGGCAAATATGTCTTATCTATACTCTCAATCAACGACATGCGTTTTTTTATTTAATATTGTTGCAGGGCTGGCTTCGCGGGCCAAAGTCCCAGGTTACGGAAAGCGTCAGGAAAGAATACCAATCCTTGTTCTTTAATACACTGCCGCCTATTCCATACGGATTATCCAGTATGGCGTTGCTCTCGTCCGTTACATCGAAACCGTCGGCAAACAATTTACGGAACGCGAACTCACACCCCAGGTTAATCCGGTTTTTCAATTTATACTTTACGCCTACTCCCAACGGGAGGTTCAACCCCGCAAACGTGCTTCCCCTACCCGGCGCAACCGTCATCCCCAGCCCCAAAAGGACGTAAGGCGTGAAGCGTTTGGTATTGGCGTAGGCGAATTTATCGCTGTACGCAAAGAAATTGAACTCAACCTGTCCGCCCAGCTCAAAGAAGTCCCGTCCAAACGAAGCCTCTGCATTGCCGGGAAAAA
This sequence comes from Tannerellaceae bacterium, assembly GCA_031273385.1. Lineage (GTDB taxonomy): Bacteria > Bacteroidota > Bacteroidia > Bacteroidales > Tannerellaceae > DFXE01. The sequence goes on from JAISRY010000154.1 coordinate 9,676, forward strand.
CATGCTCCCCTCCGGCCGTCGTTCCCGATACGCGCCCCCACACCAGGTCGGCCTTTACAGCCCACCGGAAGTTGGCATTATACCGGAATACACCGCCAAAAGCGGGGTTCATCCCTTTAAACGGAGTGTTCCTGTTGACGTCTCCCATATAAAACGCCCCACCGGCCATTCCTCCTATCTCATATTTATATTCCTGCCCCCTGAGGGCAGCGAACAGTCCGGCCAACAGAAGCGTGAGGGCGATACGCCGGGAAAAAGCAGAAGTCATATTCACATTATTACATTTCCACATCTTTCCCTATCTAACGCGAAAAGCCCCATAAAAGTATACGTTACGTCACGAACTTTCTCACTTCTTAAAACCCAACCGGTTGATACGCCCCCGCCAGAGCTCATCCAACGGCTGCGCCTGTTTGCCCGTTTTCCCTCCGAAAATAAGCATATAATTGTCTTTATCCACATGCACCGAAGCATAGCCCCTCGCCTTGTATTCTTCCGGCAATACCACCATCGAATCAATCGGCGCCCAGCTTACCCCGTTGTCTATAGAATAATGAATCTCTTTGGAAGCTTCGCCGGCGGCATTGATCCCACCGATCAGGTAGAACTTGTCGTCATACCGCGTCAGCATCACCCCCTCTTTCTTTTCGAAAAACTCAAGATCGCTGTTTGTCAGCAACACCCACTCGGTGGCGTTCGCCGTCGCCCAGGCATGATTGGTCGGCTGAAGCCCAGCGTTCAGTCCGGCAACAACCATCAGGTATTCGTAATACATCGAATGATACCGGATATGGCCGAAACCGCTCAACGGGAAACCCGCAGGCACAGCCTCGCCATACCTCCACTGCCCATCCTTGTCCATGGCGGCAAACAGCAACGCCCCATCCCGCTCCGCCACGACAGCCAAAGCGGACGATTGCCTCACCCCCTTGTCGACGGCGCCCAGCAAACTCCGGACGACAGGCGCGTTCTGCACCAGTTCCCAGTCCCTGCCATTGCCCGATTTATACAGCGCGCCGGCGGAAGAGGGCATATAGTAAATACTTTCATATTCTGTAAATTGTGAAATACGCATATCGCTCGACGGCAATCCGGCCAGGGGAAGCGCCGTCCACGTCCTGGCATCCGTTACGGGCGAAAAATAGAGTTCATACCCTTTGTCCGGCGCTGCCGGCTTCACATACAGGAAGTAGGCCTCCTGCCCATCGTATGGGCATATCGTAACGGCCTGCTCGTCCACGGCCTGCCCGGTCAGCCTGCCGGCATATTTTTCCCAGATCATCGTATCGGGCTGTACCTGATGGATATTGACCTGGGCGATATAGGTCTTGGTCGTAATCAGGTCGTAGGCTGTGGTCACAAACTTCACCGGTTTGGAGAAGTTCAGCGAATCGGTGCCGTTCCACCAGATCGTGTCGCCCGTTGCCTCCTGCATCACCTGCGTACCGGCAACCCCTATCACATATTCCAGTGTACAAACCGCATTTTCCAGCTTTGTCCCAAAAGGCATCGAGTCAAGGTTAAAGATACGCCCGTTCAACTGATCTATGGTAAAAACGACTTTACTCAAACCGGCCACCGAATCGTTCTGCAACGTGAAAGAGGCGATTTGCGCATCCCTGATCACGTAAGTATCCGAATTGTCAGAACCCAGGCACGACGTTAAAAACCACAATGTAATACACCCTGTAATAAATACTACTATATTCTTCATCAAAACTATAAAGTTAGTTGCGTATTAAGCCACAAAAGTAGAAACATTTTTGGCTTTATGCCCCATGTCCCGCAATATTTATAATATTTTAGTAGAGCCCGCCACCCGCCGGACGCCCAAAACTTGCACATCTCATATAATTCGTTTAATTTCGCACAGTTTCCCAATGTGGGAAACCATGCTTAAATGCAGGTAACAAGTTGATGTATTTTTGATTATGGCAATAGGAAATAGCTGTTCGATAGAAGAATATGTCGGTAAAACGATTGGGCTTACGTTCAAAGATCGAGGTTCGGCGAATGAGCTGGTAAAGTCGTTGCCGCAGTATCTTAAAGGGGCGTTCGGTTTCTCGCTTGTAGAGATTGAAAGCCAGGGGTTTTTATTGATGCTGCCATCGATGGAGGCCGATTTGTCCATTGCGCGGATCGTCAAGTTTGCCGGGCAGGTCCGTAAGCAAACAGGTAAATCGACGCTCATTCAGTTCAAGTCTATGGATAGTATCAGGCGGCGAACCTTGATTAAACATAGGGAAAACTTTATCGTTCCTGATAAACAGATCTATATTCCCTCGTTGAGGATGTTCCTCAATGAAAGCGGGAGTATTCGGCAATTTGCCGGTAAGGAGCGCCTTTCCCCCTCCGCCCAACTCCTGTTGCTGTACCATCTTCAAAAAAAATCATTGGAGGGATTGCCATTCAAGGATGTGGCGGAAATATTGAACTATTCAAAGAAAACGATATCCGTCGTGATTGCCGAACTCCAGAACCATTCTGTCTGTGAGGTGGAGCGGCTGAATGAGCGGAATAAAGTTTTGCGTTTTAACGAAAAAGGGTGTGAGCTGTGGAGTCGTGTTTCATCGTTGATGTCTTCCCCCGTTCAAAAAGTCTGGTATGTCGAAAAAAGCAGGCTTCCGGCAGGTTTACCCCTCTATGCTTCTTATGATACGGCGTTGGCTCATTACACCTTTATCGCCGATTCTTCGCAGATTTCATTTGCGATTGACAGGGGGTTTTTCACCGAACATCAAAAGATGTTTCAGGAATTTCTACATCCCGAAGAGGGAGATGTCCGGTTGGAAGTCTGGAAATACGATCCGGCGCTATTAGCCGATAGGGAATTTGTAGATAAACTCTCCCTAACGCTCTGTTACAGAAATACGGATGATGAGCGAGTCAGAAAGGAAATAACAACAATGACAAATAAAATAGTATGGTAGCAGAGTCAACGCATTCGTCATTGGCGTACTATAACAATACATTTTAATGCGTTGACCCTGTGGAGGAGATATACAATAGTGTAGCCGGACGTACACAATTGTGTAAACGGGAACAGACAATTGTGTAGCTCGGACTACACAATAGTATAGCCGGGACAATACAGTTGTGTAGCCGGATCAATACAGTTGTGTAAAACCGGAAATAGCTCTCGAGCAAATAAAAATAGCTCCCGACTGAAAAAAAATAGCTCCCGTCCCGTTGAAAATAGCTCCCGTCCGGCTTTTTTGAACATCGTCACACGCACCGTCTTCTTGTTTATTCTTTAGGATATATCCATACTAAATGCCTTACTTTTTATGGTACAAATTTGATTCTTTATGCTACAAAATTGAAGAAATAGCGCAAAAAGCCCTCCAGATAAAGTTTTCCTTTTTTTGCCTTCACAGCTTCACCTTTCTTGTAACGCATTGACTGATACTTTGGTGCGGTGAAGGTAGGGTGAAGGGAGGTGAATGAAAAGTGAAAGGGGGTGCCAGGGAGGGCGGTCTGACCTTATTGTGCAAATTCGTCGATAATCAATTGACGTTTGTTTTTGCCGGCTCGGGAATCGGTTGTTTTGATTATTTATACAATAAGGTGAACGAGGCCTTCCCGATACCCCGTTTCACCTTACCTTCACCTCCCTTCACCTTGCCTTCACCACATTCAGGTGTCAGCCAGTGTGTTACAAGAAAGGTGAAGCTGTGAAGGCAAAAAAAGGGAAACTTTATTTGGAGGGCTTTTTGCGCTATTTGATCAGGTTGATAAATTCTTCGCGCGTTTTGGCTTGCTGGAAGAAGCCGGTGAAATCGGAGGTCGTCGTGAGGGAATGTTGTTTCTCAACGCCCCGCATCTGCATACACATGTGCTGGGCTTCGATGACCACCATAACGCCTAAGGGGTTTAAGGTGCGCTGGATACATTCCTTGATTTGTAGCGTCATGCGCTCCTGTATTTGCAGGCGGCGGGCAAAGATATCGACGACGCGGGGGATCTTGCTTAATCCGGTAATGTATTTGTTCGGGATATAGGCGACATGGGCTTTCCCGAAAAACGGCAGCAGATGGTGCTCGCAAAGGGAAAAGAAATCAATATCCTTTACGATGATCATCTGTTTGTACCCCTCTTCGCGGAACATGGCGTCTTCCAACACCTTTTCAGGGTTTTCGTTATACCCTCCGGTCAGGAACTGCATGGCTTTCGCTACGCGTTCGGGGGTCTTGAGCAGCCCCTCGCGCCCGGGGTCTTCACCTAACAACCCGATAATGCTTTTATAATACCCGGCGAGTTCTTTTCTTGTATCTAATGTCTCTTCGTCTATTTTCTTCATTCGTTTCCGTTTTAGTTCTTTAATAGTAATAATCCAACGGGATTTTCACCTCTTCCCTGACAATATACATCTCTTTTCCAAAGGAGGGGAACGCCCTCGCCAATTGGCGCAGGACGTAAAACGCCTCTTCGTGCGTGCCGTAGTCGCCCACGCGCAATTTCCAGAAAGGGGCGATCAGGGTGACATACGTCTGGAGATGGGGAAAGGACTCGTTGATCTGTTTCTCTTTCCTTAACGCCTCCTCTTTGGATACGCGCTGCTCGTTCCCCGAAAATACCTGTACGCGGTAGCCTTGTACTTTGAGGTATGTCCGTCCGTTGACCGTTTCGATGTTCGCCCCGTAGCGGCGTGCGCCGACCATATCCTGTACGGCGGGGGGCTGGTCGACGGTCACTCTTCCTTTGCGGGAGGAGGCAGGCTCCTGTAACGCATCGAAGATCGTATACTTCTGCTCGGATGGATATTGAGCGGATACGCCGGAAAAGCCGGCGCATACGATCAATAACGCAATGAGGTAAAACCGTTTGTCCATAGGTTTAGAACGCTTCGATGATGGGGAGGAAGTTCTCTACCGAAAGCGATGCCCCACCAATCAGGCCGCCGTCCACATCCGGCTTGGCGACCAGTTCCTTGGCATTACCGGCGTTCATGCTCCCGCCATAGAGGATGGAGCAGTTCTCCGCGATCGCCTGTCCGTATTTCGACGCAATGGTACTGCGTATGTGTGCATGGATCTCCTGTGCCTGTTCGGCGGTAGCCGTTTTGCCTGTGCCGATCGCCCAGACAGGTTCGTAGGCAATCACCAGGTGGCTGAAATCTTCGGCGGAGAGGCCGAACAAAGAGGCTTTCACCTGTTCGTCCACCACGTCGAACTGCTTACCGGCATCCCTGTCGTCCAGCGTTTCGCCGATACAGAAGATCGGTGTCAGGCGGTTTGCCAGCGCGAGGATGACTTTCTCTTTCAGTACTTCGGCCGTTTCGTGATAGTAGGCACGCCGTTCGGAATGGCCGAGGATCACATATTTTGCGCCTGTCGAGGCCACCATCGCCGCCGATACCTCTCCCGTATAGGCGCCCTTTTCCTTGTCGGCGCAGTTTTGTGCGGCAACGGCTATCCGGCTGGTGTCTATGGCGGCGGCAACGCTTGCCAGGTGAATAAAAGGAACGCCAATGACGACATCGCATTTGACCGTCTTGCCGTTCAATGCCTCGTTCAATCCTTTTGCCAATGCCAGGCCTTCGGGAAGGGTCGTGTTCATCTTCCAGTTTCCGGCAATCAAATTCTTTCTCATGATCTGATAAATTAATAATGTATATATACTGTTCGTTTATTCTTTTTCCTCTTTTCTGCGGCGAAAGCGCAGCATGTCGTATAACCAAACGAGCGACAAAGGTACGGTAAAAGCCGTAAGATTAAAAATAATCCAGCTATTTCGTTCATCATCCGCCTGTTTGTCGTCCAGATAAGCGGTCAGGACGCCGTCGATATCCTCCTCTTCGGGCATATTCTTGTAGTGCCATTTCATCAGGATCGTTCCGCCTTTCAGCAGGATAAGCCCCGGATTGGAGCGGATCATCGTTTTCAGCAGGATATCATCCGCTATCAAAAAGGGGTATTCCGCTCCCGTATTGTCTGTCCATTTCAGTATCTCGTCGCCGGAAGAGGCGGTGAGGCAATAGAACGGAATCCGGTGTTCGAGCGCATAATCATAGAGGTTGTTGATGTCGTCGATGCGGTCGTCGCTGGCCTCTTCCAGGCGGGGGGAGGCCAGCAAAAGGACGCCCCCGGGGTTCTCCAGTAGCAGCCCTGCCGCCTCTTCCCCCGATGCGTCGTAGATACCGAACGACTCGATGGCCGGCCGGTAGCCCTCCTTTACCAGCTCCGTTTTATCCTCTACAAATGTCCATGTCGTATCGTTGGCCGGATAGTCTTCCAGCGAAAAGGCCTTCTGCACGCCCTCTTTCTCATAGATAAACGTATAGCGGTATTCGTCTTCCGGGGCGTCGTCGGGAATCTCCATCAATGCCGGGATGTTCGCGCCGATCCGGTAGGGGAGGAAGTCGATCACGGGCAGATGGTTGTAGTTCCAGTACGAGAAGCCGGCACAATAGACGTAGGCATACAGGGCGACGAACCAATAGGCCTTATAGGTATAGCATTGAAACAGCGTCCTGCTGCGGAAGCAGACAAAAATGGCGGCGGCCAGTAAGACGAGGTTTTTATAAAAGGTCTCCCAATTGGTCAGGACAAGGGCGTCGCCAAAACACCCGCAGTCGGAAACCGGATTGAAAAGCGCCAGGTAAAGGGTCAACGGCGTCATCACCGCCATAAAAAGCAGCACAAAGAAAGAGGCATACCGCCTGTATACGCCCAGCAACAAACATACGCCCAGCATAAACTCGACGGCGATAAGCCCGAAAGAGACGACGACCGCGAACGGACGAAAGGCCTCCAGCCCCCAGGCCGCCAGGTAGTCATTGATCTTGAGCGCAAACCCGGCAGGATCGACAGCCTTGACAAACCCTGAAAACGCAAAGACCACCCCAATCAGGAGGCGGCACAATTCCGCAAGCGTCCTTATCGTCATGTCTTTGTTCTTCATCTGATTATATGTTTTCGCCAAATTCCAGTTTTATCAATCCGAACAGGGCATAATTGATCATATCCATATAGTTGGCGTCCACGCCCTCGGAGACCAGCGTCTCCCCTTTGTTGCTCTCTATCTGCTTGGTGCGGTAGATCTTCATCAGGATAAAGTCGGTATATGAGCTGATCCGCATGCTTCGCCAGGCCTCATCGTAATCGTGATTCTTGGCGTACATGAGTTCCTTTGTCGTTTTCATCTGCTTGTCATACAGCGCCAACGCCTCGCACGGACTGATATCCACCCCCGCCTCCGGCAAGCCCAGCTCCAACTGGATCAGCCCGATGATCCCGTAATTGACAATGGCCATAAACTCAGGCTTAATCCCCTCATCTACCAGGCTAAACCCTTTCATCTCCAAATTCCGGATGCGGTTGGCCTTTATAAAAATCTGGTCTGTCACCGATTCGGGACGCATGACCCGCCATGAAAGGCCGTAGTCTTTCAGCTTCTTTTCAAACAACCCCCTGCATCCGGCGATTACCTTTTCGAATTGCGCTTTCGTATCTGTCATCTCTTCACTATGTATGAACCACAAATATACGATTTGTTTTTATTCGGGAGCTATTTTTATTTGGTCAAGAGCTATTTGAAACGGGACGGGAGCTATTTTTATTTGCACGGGAGTGAAAATTTAACGTACACAATAGTGCTTATAATGACGAGTACTTATTGGTTTTCAGGCGATTGCGATTCGTCGTCATTGTGATTATGGATATAGGGAAAGCGCACGGGTTACAAACCCGCGCGAGCGGGATCTGGTGCAAAATAGGACAAAAAAGCGAGAACTTTATTTGGAGGGCTTTTTGCACTTTTCCTTTAAATACAAGTAATCGTTTCTGTCCGGCAAAAAGTCGGCGAGGGTGGACTTTGTCTGGCGGGCAAATACGCAGAGGGAAAACAGCAACATCGCTACGGAGGCGATACTGACGCTTGCCGCAGAGCCGGTAATCCCGTAAGCCGGAGTCAGGTAATAGCCGGCGATAAGGAGTGTGGCCAGTCCGATACACGAAGCGGCCGTACTGTATTTGATCTTCCCGCTGCCAATGAAATAATGGCTGAAGATCGAATGGCAGCCCAGCGCGATAATGCCGCAGGATAACGCCCCGATCACGTTCCGTATTCCGGCGAACTCGGGGCTGAAGAGGTAACCGGTATAGATCCGCTCCGGGATCAGGAGGATCGCCGCCATCGTTGCGGTGAGGGCTAAGGCGGTGAATTTGAAGAGCCGGAGGGTGATCCGCTTTTGCTCTGCCCGGTCGGCGGTCTGGGCGATGCGGCTATATTCGATAAAGGCGATGCTGCGGCTGATATGCCAGACGCTTTCGGATATCTTCGTTCCTGCGTCGAACAGGCCGACGCTGCCCAGGCCGGCCAACCGTTCGATAAAAAAGTAGTTCAACCGTGTGGTGCAGGTCTCCGCCATATTGTCGGCCACCCCCCAGAGGCCGTATGCAAACATCTCTTTCAGCATGGCGGAAAGCGGCTTTCCGGTGCTTTCAGGCTTCCCTTTCAGCAGGTCGGGGAGCAGCCAGGCTATGCTGGCGAGGAACGCTGCCCCGTTCGTCAGGTAGGCGCTCCAGATGTAGGCCTCCACCTCCCGGCGTCCGGCGATGTAGTAGAAGTAGAGGACGAAGAAAAAGAGCAGTCCCCCCTGCAGCAGGTAGGTGAGGTTGAACCCCTTGATCCGCCCACACCCCAGCAGTAGGCGCATATTGCCCGTTACCAGCGCGTTGAGGACGGACAGCCCGTAAATATCGGCCAGGTAGTTCTCTGGTATGATACCCAGCCCGTACATGACGCCGCAAGCCGCCCCCGATCCAACAAACGCCCATACGGAAGCGACGGGGAAAAGCCTCCGCGCCGGATAGCGGCTGAGAAAATAGACGAGCATATTCCCGCTGAATACCCCGTTGACAATGAGTATAATGCTGATGCAGGCGATGATAAGCCCGATCATCCCCACCCCCTCGATACCCAGCGCCTTGGCGTTGATGAGTACCAGCGCAAAATTGAGGATGGCAATAAGGTAACGCGTTCCGACCACGCCCAGGATATCTTTCAGCATACGGTGTGTGTAGGGGGTGTGGGGGTTACAGTTGCAGGTTGTCCAACAGGCGAATATAGGTCTCGATAGCCTCCCGTATCTCCATAAGGCAGATATACTCGTCCGCTATATGCGAGCGTGCCGACTCGCCCGGCCCGATCTTGACGGAGGGGAAAGGCATGAGCGCCTGGTCGCTGAGGGTGGGCGAGCCGAAAGGCGTTTTACCCATCATCACCGCCCGCCGGACAAAGGGATGGCCGTCCGGCGTCCGCGTCGAGTTGAGGCGGAAACTGCGCGCTTTCACCTCGCAGCCTACCTGCTCTTTTATGTGGCGGAAAAGCGCCTCGTTCGAATAGTACTCGTTTGTCCTGACATCCACCGTAAAGTCGCAACGGCCGGGGATCACGTTGTGCTGCGTCCCGGCTTGAATCATCGTGACGCTCATCCTGACAGGCCCGAGCAGGTCGCTTTGCAGGGGAAACGGCGAGGCGTGAAACCATTCGATATCTTTCATAGCCAAGGCGATCGCGTTTATTCCCTCGTCCCTTGCGGCATGTCCCGCCTTGCCCGTCGCGGTACAGTCCAGCACCATCAGCCCTTTCTCGGCCACCGCCGGCTGCATACCTGTCGGCTCGCCCACGACGGCAAAGGCGATGGGCGGAAGCTCCTCCAACACGCTTTCAATCCCCTCCCTGCCCGATACCTCCTCCTCTGCCGAGGCCAGGAAAACCAGGTTACAGGGCTGCCCTTTCCCGCTCAGTACCCGGAAAGCGGCATAGAGCGAAACGAGGCTTGCCCCCGCATCATTGCTGCCCAGTCCGTACAGCTTGTCGTCGGGAGACTCTTCGGGGGTAAAAGGGTCTTTTGTCCATCCCGAAGCCGGCCTGACCGTGTCGATATGGGAGTTCAGCAGCAAGGTAGGGCGGTTCCCGTCAAATGCCGGCGCGGTGATCCAAAGGTTGTTGTTTTTCCGGCGTACCTCATGGCCGTCCTCCTCCCACAGGTGTTGCAGGTAGTCGGCGACGGCCTTTTCCTCCCGGCTGAACGAGGGGCGGGCGATCATCCCCTTTAGCCTGTCTACGGCTTCGTAATAATAGTCCATCTGTCGCTGAAAAGTTAGGTTTAACATCCTGTTTTGTCCTTGCTCAATAGATTGTTCACCGTTTCCCTGTCCCGTTCCAACTGCTCTTTGAGCGCCTCCAGGGAATCGAAACGGATATCCCCGCGTATATAATATATGAACGAGACGGTGACCTCATTCGTATAGATATCGTTGTCGAAATCAAAAATATTCACTTCGAGCGTGATGTGTCCGTCGTCCTCCACCGTAGGGCGGCTGCCGATATAGAGCATGCCGTTGTACCGCTTCCCTTTCCATTCCACCCTGACGGCGTAAACGCCCGTTCCGGGGATGACTTTGGCGGGGTCGTCCACCTGTATGTTGGCCGTAGGAAAGCCGATGATACGCCCGATCCGTTGTCCGCCGACGATATGCCCTTTCAGGCGGTAGGGGTAGGTGAGCAGTTGGGCGGCCGTTTCTACCCGTCCATCCGCCAGTTGCCGCCTGATTTCCGACGAACTGACGGCGATCCCCCCATCGGTATAGGGCGAGGCCTTGAGCGTTTCCAGTCCGCAGGCTTTCCCGTAGGCCTCGTATTGCTCGAAACGGTCTGTCCGCCCATGGCCGAACCGGTGATCGTAACCGGTCAATAGCGTTTTTACCCGCAACCGCTCAACGAGGATGGAGCGGATAAACTGCTCCGCCGTAAAGAGGGAAAGCTCTTTCGTAAACGGCAGGACGATACAGTAATCCACCCCCGTGGCGGCCAATTGTTCCAGCTTTTCTTCAAACGTATTCAGTAGTTTCGGCTGGTAATCCGCCTGCAGCACCGTGCGCGGATGTGCCGGAAAGGTGATCACCGCAGTGGGTAAACGGCGTATACGCGCCGCCTCGCCCATCTCCCGTATCAGGTGCCGGTGCCCGAGATGTACGCCGTCGAAAAATCCGGTTGTAGCCACCAGACCTGTCGCCATTTCCTCTATTTTTTGTGTATCATATAAGATAATCATCCGTTAAATTTAGCAGATTTTAGTCTTCGTATATGTAGCTTTGCTCCATCTGACATCTTTTTGCATTGTAAGGTTTTTGCTTAACACTTTTTAGCCGAAATAGGCTTGACAGATTCGTTTTCATGCCTTACCTTTGCATCGTGGTTTTTTCATAATAGTATTAGATTTAAGGTTAACAAAGTTGGTTAGGGGATGTCGGGAGACATCCTTTAATTTTTTTATCCCTCCGGTCATCCATTATTCCTTGACGATTTCCACGACTTCCACTTCAAACTTCAGCGTAGAATAGGGCGGTATCACGTAATAGGAGCCCGTGGCGTCTTTCTGTCCGGAAGAGCCGTATCCCAATTCATACGGTACCCATATCTCCCACCGGTCGCCGACAACCATGTGCTGCAGGGCGGTACCGAAACCGTCTGCAGTCGCCGATACGCTAAACTGTGCGGGAGCGTTGTAGGGCGGTTCGGACTGGTCGAAAACCGTTCCGTCAATAAATGTCCCCGTATAGTAGACCTTGACCTTGTCGGTATAATAGATCTGTTCCGTCCCTTCCCCTTTCGTCAATACCTTATAAAATATGGATCCCGCCTTTGAGAACGATTCCAGGCGGGTATACGACGTGTTTTTCAACAAATCGAAGATGACCTCTTCATTCTCCACTTTCCATGCCGCGTAATCCTCCGTCTCATCATCCTTTCCGCAGGAGAGAAAAATTATGGCGCACAACAGCGCCCATATTCCTGTCTTATAACTCTTCATCTTGTTTATTTTATGACTGTTTTCAATAAATTCTTCATACTGACCTTTTCGGCAATGATGCCATGTAGCGTGTTGATGCTGACGCGC
>JAISRY010000157.1 GCA_031273385.1 Tannerellaceae bacterium
ATAGGAATCTTTTACGGAATCCATCACGCTTTTAGTATCATACCAAAAGCGTGATGGATTTTAGTTGCTTTTCTTATTTACTCCAGTTCCTTGGCGTGGGGACTGGGGCTTTGGGTTTGCGGGTTTTGAGGTCTTTGAGGATCTCTTCGATGGCGCGGTTGAGCTGTTGGTCTTCGCCGTTCCACTCTTTGATAGGGTCGTTGTCGACGATGATATCGGGATCGACGCCGTGGTTCTCGATGATCCATTGGCCGCTCTTCGGGTCGTAGCTGGTGAAGAACGGGACGCGCAGGTCCGTTCCGTCGATAAAGGGCAGCGATCCGCTAATGCCGACGATACCTCCCCAGGTACGTACGCCGATCAGTTTGCCCAGCCCGAGGGCGCGGAATCCCCAGGGGAACAGGTCGCCGTCGGAGGCTGAATACTTATTGACCAGGCATACTTTGGGGCCGATCTGTACCGCGTCGGGGACGGTGCCTATCTTGTTTGAGCCGCGGCGCATAGTGAGGCGGTAAGGCTCCCGCGCCAGGCGTTCGAGGATCATGGGGGATACGTTGCCGCCGCCATTGGCGCGGTCGTCGATAATCAACCCCTCCTTGTCGAGCTGTGGATAGAAATAGCGGGAAAACTCGTTCAGCCCGTCCACGCCCATATCGGGGATATAGATGTAGCCTACCCTGCCGCCGGTCGCTTTCTCCACTTTCCGGATGTTGTCCTGTACCCAGTTGTAATGGTAGAGGGAATATTCTTCGGCCAACGGGCTGATGACGACTTTCCGCGCGCCCTCCGTCCGGGGGCTGCCGTTGAGGGAGAGTTCCGTCGGCACATTCGCCTTACCCACCAGGAGGGCGTACATATCCTTCACGCCGTTGGTCGGGACGCCGTCGATGGCCACAATATAGTCGCCCTCTTTCGCCTCTATCCCCGGTTCGGCCAGCGGCGAGCGGAGGTCTTTGCTCCACGAAGCGCCCTGCAGGATTTTCTCCAGCCGGAAGAAACCGCTCTTATCGCGGGATATCTCCGCCCCCAGGAGGCCGGTCTGGATACGCCGGGCGCGGTCGACCTCTCCCCCGCTGATATAGGCGTGTCCGCAATTCAGTTCGCCGATCATCTCCCCGATGACATAATTCAGGTCTAAGCGGTTTTTTACGTGCGGAACGAGCTGGGCGTACTTCTTTTTCATGGCTTTCCAGTCCACGCCATGCATGTTTTCGACATAGAAGCCATCGCGCATGGCTCGCCACGCCTCGTTGAAGAGTTGCGCCCACTCTTGGGGGTAGTCGGTGGTGATCTTGATGTTCGCCAGGTTGACGGGGTCTTTCAGGTCGGCTTTTCCCGTTGGGATGGCGGTGACATAGATTGAGCGGTCTTTCATGAAGAGCGCTTTCTTTCTTCCCCAGTCTATCTCCATGGATGCGCCGTCCGCTACGTCTTCCTGTTTTTGTTTAGTGAGGTCGAAGAGCTTACTGTTGTTCCCGACGGAGTAATACACCTTGTCGTTGTCGGCATAGAAGTTCCTGTAATATCCCGTAGGGAGGGGGAGCTTGATGATCCTGTCCGTAATGCCGTCGGCGTCAAAGCGGAGCTGCGGGACGGAAGCGGTATCTTTCTTCGCCTCCTCTTTCTTGGGAGCGACGCTGCCTGCATCCTTTTGCAGAAAGGGGGAGGGTATTTCGGCGGAGAGCAATGCCAGGTAGACGCCGCTCATAGCGGTATAGACATGGTTCCACTCCGTAGACCCGTACACCGGATTGAAGTCGCGCTCCGACGAAAACACCAGGTATTTATTATCCTTGCTGAATACGGGGGAATAGGAGGAGTACCACTTGTCGGTGACGGGGTATTCTTTCTTGTCGGCGATATGCATGACGTATACGATGCTGAAGTCGTTTTCGGCTGTGCGGGTATAGGTCAGCCACCGGCTATCTGAAGAGAACGAGACGCCGCGGATCTCGCCTGCGGGGTCTTGCAAAAGGAGGGCGACCTGTTTGGAAGCGACATCCAGGAGGTTGATCCGGTTCTTGCGGTCGGTATAGGCGATCTTCCGGCTGTCGGGGCTCCAGGAGAAGTCGCGGATATAGGTGTCGTTGTTTTTTGTCAGCTGTACCGGTTCGCCGCCGGAAGCCTCCTGCATGTACAGTTCGGTCTCTCCCGTCGGGTCGGCGATATAGGCGATCTGTTTTCCGTCGGGCGACCACTGCGCGTTCCGTTCGTGCGCACCGGGCGTGCGGGATATATTCTTCGTGACCCCTTTCTCTACCGGCAGGTTAAAGACTTCGCCGCGGGCGGTAACCACCACCCGTTCGCCATCGGGCGAGACGCTGGCATAGGAGAGGTACGCCGCCCCGTCCTTGATCTCGCTGCGGGCATAGATATGGTCGGAAGAGAGCCGGATGTTCACCTTTTCCGCCTTGCGGGAAAGGGCATCCAGTTTATAGATATACCCGCCGTTCTCGAAGACGATCGTGCGGCCGTGGGCGCTGGGGAACTTGATGTCGTAGTCGGTAAAGGCGGTCACTTTTGCCGTCTCCTTAGTCTTGGTGTCGTAGACGAAAAGGTTCATGGTACGGTCTCGGTCGGAGATAAAGAATACCTTGTCGTCGATCCACATCGGCATAATGTCCTGCGCGGGGTTATTGGTGATATTCTCTACCGCGTTGTTGGCGGGGTCGTAGATCCAGATATCGTCGGCCATCCCTCCGCGGTAGTATTTCCAGGTGCGGAACTCGCGCATCACGCGGTTATAGGCCAGCTTTTTGCCGTCCGGCGAATAGCTGCAAAAGCCCCCTTCGGGAAGCGGGATCGCCTCGGATAGCCCCCCGTCCCTGCCTACGGTATAGAGCTTCCCGTCGAAACCGCTGCTGATACGGTTGCGGTAGATGATGCCCTTTCCGTCCGGCGTCCAGTTCATGACGATATTATTCGGCCCCATCCTGTCGCCCAGGTCGTCGCGGGCGTTGGTCGGCGTATAGGTGATCCGTAGAGGCTCCCCGCCGTCGGAGGGGATGGTATAGACTTCGGTATTCCCGTCATATTGCCCGGTGAAAGCGATCGTTTTCCCATCGGGGGAGAAACGGGGGAACATTTCGTATCCCACATGCGAAGTCAGGCGCGACGCTTCGCCGCCGCCGATAGATACCCTGTACAGGTCTCCCGCGTAGGAGAAAACAATCTCATGCCCATTCGTGGCCGGGAAGCGCAATAAACGGGCTTCGCCGGAACCGGCTGCTGCCGGCATAGCGAATCCGGCGCATAGTACTAAAATAAAAACAAACGATTTACTCATACATTATATAATTAGATAAAGGCAAAGCTACATGATAAAAATGACATTCCACCCTACCCAACTGTTTTTTTAACGGACGCCGCCTTTCAGAGAAAAGCCGCCGCCCGGTTAAATACCTGTAGAAAAGCCTGGTCGATCAATCCGGGGTCGATCTTCGACCGGATGGGGAAGGGAATCTGGTGGGTATAGGCAAAAGGGAAATCCAGCTCTTCCAGGATCTTCCCGGAGGCTTTCCCGAGCGCCTTGGCAACGCCGATGGTGGGAATGACCACATCTTTTTTCAGCGATATCGCCCGTATCCTGTTGCAGGCGGACTGGAAGAACGACTCGCGGGACGACTGCATAATCTCAGGCCGTATCATCGACTTGAACGCCCTCTCAAGGAAATCGCCCTCAAACGAAGCCGGAGTCGAACGCCTCTCCAGAAAGTCGTGATTGAAATACTGCTGCAGGCGGTCGAACGCCTCCTTATCGAGGATGTCGCGGGCATTCCCGTTCATCAGGTTAAAGATGGATCCCCCGCAAAACATAAACAGGCGGGTATGGCTGAACAGCCGGTCGGGATTGGCCAGCAGGGTGACTTGCGCCAGCAGTGCGCCTATGGAGTAGGCGAACAGGTTGATGGCGGTATCGGCTATAAACATCGGGTGTTCGCCGTTTTTGATCTCGTGTACCAACTGCCATAGGTTAAGGAGCGACTCGCGCCCCGAAGCATAGAAGCGGAGCGGATGGCGGGATATCCGGCTGCTCAGGGCAACGTTGGCAAAGGTGGAATCCGCCAGATCCTCCACCTCTTCGCGGCGTGTCTTCACCCAAGGCGACGTGATGCGCGGATTGTTCCATATCTCCGGCGAGCGGTTCATGTGAAAGGCGATGGGGAAAAGGATCACCGGTTTGCCGGTCGTTTTCACGAGGTATTCCGCCCAGGCCAGGTACTTCTCCCACGTCCGTTCGTTCAGTCCGTGCAGCAGGATAATGGCCTTGTCGCTTTTCGCCCGTCCGGAGGGCGCAAAGATCAGGTAGGAGAAATCCTTGTTCTCCTGGATACAGTCGTCGGTGTCCGTACAGAAATCGGTCGTGACTAATGTCCTCTGAAACGCCCTGATCTCGTCCGCGCCCTTTTTCTGAGTGAAGCGATAGGGGATAATGACCAATTTCGTATCGTCTATTTCCGTCTTTTTGTCATACGAAAAAAGGAGATTAAGCTGTCGGGTTCGCGTTGAAATGTCCATATTGTTTGCAAATTTTCAACAAACAAAAGACAACTAACCCAGATGTGCAAATCAAAGGGCTTCCCGCCTCCCCAAAGGGATAAAAACCCCCATGCAGGGGCGAATAACGCCTATACGGGGCGAATTAGTGTGCCTCTTTTTGAGCGCTTATCCTTAAATTAGGCGTTGGATTCAAAAAATAGGTATATCTTTACTTCGTGAAAACGAGTAATCCTTACCGTAATGAGATGGCGTAATGTATTGTATTTTTCGAAAGGGGAAAGGCAGGCGTTGACCCTGCTGTTTTGCCTGACTTCAGTGACCGGATTCCT
>JAISRY010000161.1 GCA_031273385.1 Tannerellaceae bacterium
GAGGGATTGACACAAAAAAAGAAAGGCATCATCCCGACGCCCCTCTCTCTCTGAACTAAATGATAAAAATAAAAGTTATGTGGGAAGGTGTTATATTGTATCCTCAAAATGAGTGACACTCAGTTCTGGTTGTTTTTCCGTATTCGTTCCCGAATTGTATTTCTTTACAATCTCCTTTACTCCGTCGAAGGTGTTTACCTTGATCGTTAATGTCACCTCTTTACCTTCTGTGTCGGGCAAACTGGAGAGGTCAAATGCCACAACCCCTACGCCTTTTTTCGTCGAAGAATCATGATAGGCATTGTGCCGGAACTCCAACTGATAGGGATGTTCCTTTGCATCTACGCCCGGTATCAGGTTGACAAAATGCTTGATGTGGCTACTGAAATAGGTTTCAAACTCAATGTTCAGGAAACCATCTCCCACCCACATGGAAACAATGTTCACCGGATCCTTTCCATAGACCTCATCGTTCTTCTCGGCGCCTAAATCCTCCGCAATCGCTTTGGTGAGGATCGTATCCAGCCGGTTCACCTTTATCGCGTAGTCGTAACCATGATACTTCTCGCCCAGAATGGTGTAGAAAAGAAGCACACGCTGCGGCTTCAGAGGCTGATAATGTATATTAAGCGGCGCAGCGGGGAAAAAGGTGGTGCTGTCGTCCAATCTCAGGTAAAAAGAATCACTGTTTAATGGCCTTGCTGTTGCGATGACCGGCTTGTATATATCCCCTAATGAATAGCCATCATCATTCAAGCAAGAGTTTAATGTAAGGGAGGCTAATATGAGCCCCACGGTTACAAAATAGAATCTCAACGTCTTCATAAAATTTTACATTATGGTGTTTTATATACAGATAGATGGAAGAACGTATGAGAACGCTGCAAATCGAACCAATAAAAGATGTTAATCAAGATCGGCGGCGGGAAAGCAGGCGGTAGATGAGCCCGGCAGCGCGGGAAGAGGCGCCCGGTTCTCCTAACGTTCGGATCACCTCGTCGTAGCCGTCCAGCATCCGCTTTCTGTAACCGGCGTCATGCAGGATACGCTCCAGTTCGGATTGGATGTTCTTTTTCGAGAAGCGGGAAGCGAAAAGTTCCTGTACGATCTCTCTGCCGGCTATCAGATTGACCAGAGAGATATAGCGGGTATGGAAGAATGTCCGGAAAACAAAACGGACGAGAAAGCCCAAGGGGGTATAATAGCAGACCACTTGCGGTACGCGGAAAAGGGCGGTTTCCAGCGTCGCCGTCCCCGAAGTGACCAATGCCGCGGCGCTATGGTGAAGCAAGGGGTAGGTTTTTCCGAAGACGATCTTTGCCGGAGATGTTCCCATATAGCGTCGGTAGTAGGCGGGGTCTATGCCGGGTGCGCCGGCGATGACCGGTTGGTAGTCGGGGTAGGAGGAAACGACCGCCAGCATAGCCGGCAGGTTGTCTTTTATCTCTTGCTTTCTGCTGCCGGCCAGGATAGCCAGGATGGGGCTGCCGGTCAGTCCCTCGTCGTGGCGGAAGGTGTCCGGCGCGGCGGCCTGCTGCCGGCGGTAATGCGCCACCGAGTCGACCGACGGGTTGCCCACATAATCCACCGGATAATGCAGTTCGCCGTAAAACGCCTTTTCAAAAGGGAGGATACAGAACATCCTGTCGACATATTTCCGGATATCTTTGATGCGGTATCGTTTCCACGCCCATATTTTGGGGGAGATATAATAGAAGACCGGTAGCTTTAAGCGGGTCTTGACATAGTTGGCTATCCGCAGGTTAAACCCCGGATAGTCGATCAATATCACCACGTCAGGCTGGTAACGGCTAATATCTTCGCGGCAGGCTTTCATGTTTTTCAGGATGGTAGGCAGGTGGAGCAAGACGGGGATAAAGCCCATAAAAGCCATCTCGCGGTAGTGTTTGACCAACGTTCCGCCGGCGGACGACATCAGGTCTCCTCCCAGGAAACGGAAGTCCGCCTCTTTGTCCTGCGCTTTCAATGCCGTCATCAGATTCGATGCGTGCAAATCGCCGGATGCTTCGCCTGCTATCAGATAGTATTTCATACGGGATGTGTGTTTATGGGTCAGCTTTTTTTCTTATAATGTTTCTTTAAGCTCTCTTCCATATCCGCCTGTCGTTTAAAGATCACCTGGCGTATAAAGGCGCCAATAAAGCCGTTTCCATACCCTATCAGTTGGACAAATCCGGTCGCGATGGAAAGCAAAGCGATCGGGAAGCTCCTGTTTACGCATAGCGATTCCGTAAAAAGCGCCAGCATATATATTCCCAAAGGCAGTAAAGCCCAAGGGCACAGGATAGAGGAAAGGAGCAAAACGGCTGTGCCGGCCACAAAAAGCGCCGGAAGAAGATGGACAGGTTTCAACGAGCCGGGATGCAACCGGTAGAGCATAACCCTGGCCATCCCGAAGACATAGACCTGCTTGTAGAAAGAGCGCAGGTTTACGCGGCGTTTGTGATATACAAAAGCGTCGGGGAAGAGCTTTACCGTAAACCCCGCTTCACGGATACGGATACTCAAATCAATGTCTTCGCCGTACATGTCTTTAAATCCTCCCACTTTCCGGTAGGCCTCCCCGGAGAAGCCCATGTTGAACGTGCGGGGAGTGAATTTCTCCAATCCTTTCCGGCTTCCCCTAATGCCGCCGGTCGTCAGGAAAGAGGTCATCGAATAGCTGATCGCTTTCTGCATGAGGGTAAACGACTGGTGCGCTTTGTCCGGCCCGCCGTAGCAGTCGGCTTTCGTCTTTTCCAGGTAGCCGGTTACTTTCTGGAAATAGTCCGGCGGGATGATGCAGTCCGAATCGAAGAAGACCAGGTACCGTCCCGAAGCCCGTTCCATACCGTAGTTGCGCGTCAGGCTGCGCCCGCTATTCGGTTTGAAGAAATAGCGTATGTCAAGGAGCGTTTCGTACTCCCTGACGACGTCGTCGCAACGGACGGTAGAGCCGTCTTCTATGATGACGACTTCAAAGTCCGTACAGGTCTGATGCGCCAGGCTTTCCAGCAGTTCCCCGACCTCCGCCGGACGATTGTATACCGGTATGATAATCGAATAGGTGCTCATGCCTCGCCTGTCTCTTTTCCTCCATCCTTACGCCACTTTTGCCAGGCTTGCCAGCCCGACCAGCCGAGTATGGCGAGCAACAACAACAAAATCAGGAACGAGCTGAAAGAGGCTATATAGGCGGCGGCAATATACCGGTCGGGCAGGAACTCGAAGACAATCGTATGCTCGCCGGCAGGAACACGCATGGCGCGCAGTATCCAGTCGGCACGGAAATGAGAGGCCTCCTGTCCGTCGATCTTCACTTTCCAGCCCGGCTGGTAATAGACTTC
>JAISRY010000171.1 GCA_031273385.1 Tannerellaceae bacterium
ACTAAGTAGTACCCGTCATTGCGAACGCAGTGAAGCAATCCAGAGGTGCGACATACAGACCTTGCGATCGGAGGTGTCTCCACTCGCTGCGCTCGGTCGACATGACGTTTTTTTTCTCAACTCTCAACTCTCAACTCTCAATTCTCAACTCTATAGCGCAGCAGGCTATCGGGGCAGAGGTTGTCTTTTTCGATATCTTTGAAGTAGCGGTAGGTGCTGACTTTTAGCTCTGCGCAGGCGGCTTCGTCGGTCACGATGATCCCTTTCCGGTGCCCTTGCAGGGCGGTGATCGTCCACATCTGGTTGATGGCGCCCTCTACGGCTTGTTGTAAGGCGCGCGCCTTGTTGTGGCCATTGACCATGATCAGTACCTCTTCCGCTTCCATCACGGTGCCGACGCCTACCGTAAGCGCCGTCTTGGGTACGCTGTCGACATCGTTGCCGAAGAAGCGGGAGTTGGCGATGATGGTGTCGGTCGTCAGGGTCTTGATACGGGTACGTGAAGCCAGCGACGAGCCGGGCTCGTTAAACGCGATATGTCCGTCAGGCCCTATGCCGCCGAGGAACAGGTCAATCCCGCCGGCCGCTTTTATCTTCGCTTCATAGCCGGCACATTCTTTTTCAAGGTCGGGGGCGTTGCCGTTCAGGATATGGACGTTTTCGCGCGGGATATCGATATGGCTGAAAAAGTGCGTCCACATAAACGAGTGATAGCTCTCGGGGTGATCCTCGGGCAGGCCGACATACTCGTCCATATTAAAGGTGATGACATGCCGGAAAGAGACCTCCCCTTTCCGGTGAAGCTCAACCAGGTTCCGGTACATGCCCAAAGGGGAAGAGCCGGTAGGCAGGCCTAACACAAAGGGTTTATTCTCCGACGGATTCGCTTTCCTTATCCTGCTTGCCACATAATAGGCCGCCCACTGGGACAACCGTTCATAATCAGGTTCAATAATCACTCTCATAGTATATATGTCTCTTTTTTCGTTTATAATCCTTTTAGCTTGTCGGCCATTGCCTTTCCAAGGGCAAGGCACTCTTCGTATTTGCCGGTGGTCTGTCCCTGTTTTTGTTCGACGGGGAGGCCGACCTCTTCCCATTTCATCCTCTCCCCGAAAGCGGCCAACCGCTTCACCGCCGCGCCGGCCCACGTATACGACCCGAAATAACCGAACAGGCGGCCTTTGACCTCGCGGAGCTCTATTTTGCCCAACACCGATTCCAGTTCGGGGAACAGCTGGTTGCTGTACGTCGGGCTACCGACCATCAGCCCTTTGTATTTGAAGACATCTTTCAGGATATAGGAAGAATGGCTTTTGCTGGCGTTGTGCAGGACGATGTTCCTGATCCCGTTCTCCGACAGGGAGAACGCGACGGTTTCCGCCATCTGTTCGGTATGGCCGTACATGCTGGCATACACGATGACGACTCCCTCTTCGCCCTCGTAACGGCTCAGCCGGGAATAGGTGTCTACCGCTTTCGCGATATGTTCGCGCCAGACAGGGCCATGGGTCGAACAGATCTGCCGTACCTCCAGCTGCGCCAACTTTTGAAGCGCCTTTTGTACCGGATTGCCGTATTTGCCGACGATATTGGCATAATAACGGATCATCTCTTCCCAGAAACAGTCGACGTTCATTTCCGCATCGATCACGCCGCCGTCCAGCGTCCCGTAGGTGCCGAAAGCGTCGGCGGAGAAGAGGATCTTCTCTCTTTGGTCGTAGGTGAACATCACCTCCGGCCAATGCACCATCGGCGCCATGAAGAATGTCAGCGTCCGGTTTCCGGTGTCTATGACGTCCCCCTCTTTGACCTCATACAGCCCGTCGGTAATGGCATGGAATCCCTCCAGCATCCCGAACGTCTTGCTGTTGCCGACGATCCGGACGTCGGGGTATTGCTGCCTCAAGAGGCGGATACTGCCGGCATGATCCGGCTCCATGTGGTTGACGATCAGGTAATCCAAAGGACGTCCCTGCAATGCGTCGCCTATCTTTTTCAGGAAAATGTCGCTATAACAGATATCGACCGTATCGACCAGTACGGTCTTCTCATCCAGGATCAGATAAGAATTGTATGATACGCCGTAGGGCAATGGCCACAGGTTTTCGAACAGTGTTTTTTGCCGGTCATTGACGCCGACATAGTAGACGTTAGTCGCTATTTCTTTCAGTTTGTACATGACGATAATTTATGTTTAGAAAATGCTCTCCATACAAAGTAACACCCTGCCAACACAAAGGGGATACTCAGTAATTGACCCATATTCAACAGCATACCGGCCTCGAACGGCTCCTGGTCGTTTTTAAGGTACTCGACGAAGAAGCGCGAGCCGAATATGCAGATGAGGAATACCCCAAAGATAAGCCCCTCCTTTTTGTATGCCTCTTTCTTGAAATAGAGCCACATGCAAAGGGCGAAGGTCAACAGGTAACACCCCGCTTCGTACAGCTGGGTAGGATGGCTCGGCGCGGAAAAGACCGGCTCAGCCCCCTTTTTCCAGGCGTGCAGGTTTTCGATAAAACGAAAGCCCCACGCCTTGGCGGTCGGGAGTCCGTATACCTCATGGTTCACCAGATTTCCCAGGCGGATCAGCGCCGCCACCAGGCCGGTGGGAACGACCAGCTTGTCGAATGTCCACAGCATATTCCGGTGCGTGACGCGCCGCGAAAAGAAATAGATGGCGATGATGATACCCAGTGTCCCGCCGTGGCTGGCCAGTCCGCCCTCCCACGTTTTCAGTATTTCCAGCGGGTTGGCCAGGTAATATTCCGGCGCGTAGAACAGGCAATGCCCCAACCGTGCGCCGATGACCGTCCCGAACCCCGTATAAACCAAGAGGGAATTGAGCCAATCCGGGTTCAGCCCCTCATTTTTCCACATACGCCCCACAATCCTGTAGCCGATGGCGAAACCGAGAAAAAACGCCAGCGCGTACCAGCGTATTTCACGCGTTCCGATGGTGAAAATGGCAGGGTCGACCGTCCAGGTGATAAATGATACCATAATGATGACAGATTATATAAATGTTTAAACAAGCCTTTTGATGAGCTCCTCTTTCTCCCCGTAAAGCATGTCGATGACCGGCAGTTCGATCATCGTATATGCCCCCGGCTGCTGTTTGAAGCTTGCACGAGCTACGGCGACCAGTACCTGTGCGGTAAGCGCCGGATTATTGATTTTCATGTCGAAAGCGATCAGCTGGTTCTGTGTCTGGCCGGAAACGCCTTTGCGCACCAGGTTGACGCCATGCCCCATATCCAGCAGGCTATCCACGCTCGCCACCTCCATGACGTGCGTCTCGTCGTGGGCGAAATAGTCGTCCGCCTTGATAGCGGCAGCCACCTGCTTGAAGTCATACCCCTCTTTTACCTCCACATACACCATCCGGCGATGAATGCCCGTCCCTACCGGAATGGTCATGCTCAACGCCGCTTTCACCCCGTCGATGGCTTTTACGGCCACCGTATGCCCCATGCTCATCCCCGGCCCGAAGTTGGTATACGTAATCCCTTTCGGAATCATCGCCTCCAAAAGGGCGCGTACCAACGAGTCGCTTCCCGGATCCCATCCTGCGGAGACGACGGCGACCGACCAGTTCGCTTTCGCCACCTCGTCCAGCGAACGGCGAAGCGCGACGATTTCCCCATGTATATCAAAGCTGTCGACCGTATTGATCCCCAGGGAGAGGATCTCTTTGGCCTGTTGTTCTACGCTGCGCGTAGGTGTAGCCAGTATAGCGACGTCAATATATTCCAACTTCCTGATACTGTCGACGACAGGATAGGGGGTTAGCTCTGCCGGCACATCCTCCGGATTGCGGCGTATAATCCCTCCCACTTCAAAGTCGGGAGAGGCAAGAATAGCTTCCAGCACATACTTTCCGATATTGCCATACCCAACGATGGCAGCCCTGATTTTCTTCATATCCCTATTATTTTCTTTATCAAACAGCGACAAAGTTAATCATTCTGCCGGAATTTACATAAACTCCGTCATTGAGAGTTGAGAATTGAGAGCTTTCTGAGTGGAGAGTTGAGAGTTGAGAGTGGAGAGTTGAGAAAAAGAACGTCATGTCGACCGAGCGCAGCGAGTGGAGACACCTTCTAAGTTGTAATCCAAATTTCCGAGCGATATTTAAATTTGTTTAACAATTTACGCTATTGCTAATTTTAATTATTACTTTTGTAACCAGGGAGTTAAAGAGGAAGCAGGCTCTGCTGGGGAGC
>JAISRY010000023.1 GCA_031273385.1 Tannerellaceae bacterium
AAGGATGCATACTCTTTCGGGAAAGGATGCATACTCTTTCGGGAAAGGGTGCATACTCTTTCGGGAAAGGGTGCACCCTGTCATGTTCGGAAGAAGTATCAACGGCTCTCGGAGAGAGCATATATAGCTAGGAAGTACCCTAAAAGGGTACTGTATACGAATGGATTACCCCCACCCCTGCCTCCATCGGAGGCAAACTTATCGACAGATGATTCCTCTTGCCTCCATTACACCGACATCGTAAAAACAGGTTTGCCTCCGATGGAGGCAAGAGAGGGGTGGTCATCCATTCGTATACAGTAGCCTTAGGCTACTGCCTAGCTATGTTAGCTCTCTCCGAGAGCCGTTGATACTTCTTCCGAACATGACTGGGCGTTGCCCTCCGGCTATTTACGCCGTTATATGTTATTTATTTCGTATGACTATATATCAGGCTTCGACAGGCTCAGCCACCAAGACAGGCAGAAACACTCCGGCCGTTGAGCCTGCCGAAACGTCCGGCACACCCACGCGCTATTATCCGCATGGGTTACAAACCCGCGCAAGCGGGGATTCTTTCATTCAATATCGTTTATGGATTTCATAAATGTATCGAAGTTCTTCGTGTCTATTGTTCCGGCAAACTTTCCTGAACGTGCTTCTTCTATTGCTTCTAAAGTAGTTTCGTTCGGTTCGTTATAAACGCTATCCATGAGAATATATTCTACATAGTTATTTAAACTTCTGTTTGCTTTTTTTGCTTCTGCTTTCAGCTTATCAAGTAAGCTTTCATCTAAGCGAAACGCTGTCGGTCTTTTTTTTGCTCTTGCTTCCATTATGTTATAAGATTGTATTACAAATGTAATACATTTTTTCAATATAGCTAAATTATTCATGAAATTCCCCACGCACGGATTACAAATCCGCGCGAGTGGATGTAGGGGCAGATTTGCGTGTCTGCCCTATCCATTCTGGTCATTCTGAAAATCCTGAACATCCTGATTCTGACAGGGAAAAGGCGCAAAAAACCCCCAAATAAAGTTTTGCGTTTTTTGCCTTCACCGCTTCACCTTTCGTGTAACAGGCTGGGTGACAACCGGATGTGGTGAAGGGAGGGTGAACCTTGGTGAAAGGAGGCGCAAAGGGGGATCATCCTCCGAAATCATGACCGAACCTGTTTATACAACAAGGGCGTTTAGCGCTCTTCGCTGGCCGTTTCAGCCTCCTTTCACCAAGGTTCACCCTCCCTTCACCGCATCCGGTTGTCACCCAGTCTGTTACACGAAAGGTGAAGCGGTGAAGGCAAAAAACGCAAAACTTTATTTGGGGGCTTTTTAGCTCTTTTTGCCTCTTTTACAAGCCTTTGGAAAACCGAAATGAATAGCAAATCCTACATGAATAGGCGAAAAGATGCCTGTATGCGTGCACCTCTGGATTGCTTCTCTGCGTTTATAATGACGACGAATCGCAATCACCTGTAAATCAAATAGTACCACGTCATTGCGAACGCAGTGAAGCAATCCAGAAGTGCGTCTGTGTGTCCCACCTCTGGATTGCTTCACTGCGTTCGCAATGACGGATACTATTTAATTATAATCGGCTGTAAATCACGCAATCGCCGTCATTTCCCTTTTTGATAAACCTGGTTTATTGGGTACTTGCAATGGCGGATACACATAAGGGTCAAAGGCGAACGCTGTGAAGCAATCCGGAGGCTTAATGTTCCACCCCCCGATAGCTCTCCGGCAAATGGGGGTCTTTTCCTTCTATATAGTGCGGGAACTTCGGATAGGGGTAGATGGGGCGGCGAAAAGAGCTCTTTTCTTTTTCATTGTACCCCGAGGCGATGATCTGGCCAGGGGCGACGCCCTCTTCCACCCACCGCATAAGAGCGGTAAATATGTTGCTGCCGCTGTCTTCCGAAATGCCGGAAATCCACTGTCCGAACGAACAGGGGCCTGCTCCTCCCCCGCAATGCTCCATGCCGGGGACAAGGAAATAGCGGAAAAATGCCTGCGTCTTTTCCAGTCCGCCCTGCGCCTGCACCACCCTATCGTAATAATGTACGGCATCCTGAAAAGGGACAAGCGGATCGGCTGTTCCGGTGTACATCAACAGCTTTCCGCCCATCATCCGGAAAGGCTCCAGATCCGGATCGTTGGCATTGAGAAGCGAGGCCAGAAGCGAATCCGTTTTGTTCATATCCGAATGAAAATCAAACCTTTCGGGATCAAACCCCAACCCCCATACCCAACGAAAGGGATAAAGCTGGTAGATGGCCGGATCGCCTTGCTGCTCAAAAATCCCGTCTCCCGACGCCTCACTGCCAAGGGGGATGCCGTCATAGATCCGCTTTTTCGTCACCGGATCGACGGGGCCGGCATAGAATCGTTCCAGCATCTTTATTTGCTCTTGCGTCAGGAAATCCGCCACCATATCCGGCGTGAATGTCGCCATCCGGGGATCGGTAAGGAAAGCGTCTTCCCGGTATCCGCCGTCTTTTCCGGCATTGGCGGCGATAACGGCATCGGTGACGGCGCGGACTTGCTGTTTCGTCAGGTGATGCAATGGGTTGGCTTTTCCCGTCTTATAGTTCCATAAAAACAGGGCATGCAGGTGCGTCCGGTTGTTGGCGGGCGCTCCGGCCAGGATGCCGTCGTAGTCGCCGGGATAGCGCTGGGCGGTGGACAAAGCCTGCTGTCCACCGGTGGAACATCCTGTGAAATAGGAGTATACCGGAGGGCGTCCATACTGTTTCTCGATAACGGCTTTTGCGACGACCGTCATTTCGTGCGTCGCCCGATGGCCGAAATCTTCCCATTTCTGACGATCGCAAACCAGGCTGTCCACATGTGGAAACGTCCCCATATCGGTATTCGCAACGGCAAAACCGTGTCGTATCCCCGCTTCCAACACCCCATAATTGATCCGTCCGGCGCCGCCGCCGTTACCCGTCCCGACAAAACGGCCATTCCACTCATCCCGAGGCATCCACACCTCAATGCGGATGTATGACCCGGGCTTCGATTGAGAGGTCGCGGCAACCCGTATGGAGGCCGGCAACCCCTGCTCCGCACCGACGGTATCTATCCGCGTAACAACCACTCCTGGAAGCCCAAGATCATCAATCCCACCGCCTTTACCCCGGCAAACCCCATCAAAGGCATTCCATACGCAAAGCGCCAAAAGCAACGTTTTCCATTTCATAAAGCCTGATTTTAAAAGAGATATTCCCCTCCAAAGATACGACTTTCCATTGGTATAATCAATGATCATTCGTCGGCATTATAAGCTTCCATAATTTATCCGATCGTTTTGCCGGGGCCGGCAAAACGATCGGACAGGTTTTGCGCAGTAGAAACGGCTATTTGTTTTTCGTTTTCAATGCTTTTTTCTTTTCTGTATTCAGGCGGCGTTCTACTTTTTTGACGTCTTCTGCCGGAGGGAGGTTTTCGGGGACAAGGCCTCGCTCAATCATGATTTTACGTACGCCGAGGTTGTTATCTACATGTTCTTTTTTGATGGATGAGATTCCGGTCAGGTCTTTTATCTGTACATTTTCGGCGGTCATGGCTGCGGCAAAGTCTTTGGCTTTGATGCTTACCGTAGGTAGGAAATCGGCAACCGGACGGTTTTCCGGGACGCCTAATTTGCGTTTCAGTTGCGCCGTATCCAAGAAGAAGAGGGCTTTGTCGCCTTTGGAACGAATGATGGCAAAACCTTTATCGTCAACGCCCCGCTCGAATAAAACGTCGGAAAGCAGCTTTTCCGTTTCCTTCAGTTTGGCTCGCGCTTCCACCCGTTCCGCTTCCTGCAGACGCTGTTCTATCAGTTCCGAGCGGCGCGTTTGTACGGCAAAGTAGGTCTGTGCAAAGGCAATAGCCGGTTTACGGCTGTCGCCATTCTGTGCAACCAAGTAGCAGGCATAGCGCGTGAGGAAGATCTCTTCTATCTCTTTTTCAGCGCCTTTTGGCATACATATCGTTTTGCCGGCCCCGGCAAAATGATCGGATATATTTTCGCCTACATTGGCGCACGCCTCTTTTGCTTTGTCTATCGCATTGGTGAACCTGCGCCACTGGGTATATCCAAGCAAAGGCTGCAATTCCCGCGCACTCCAACACTCAACGCCGTTATAATCCACTGCCGCCTCTTCAAACCGGCTGAATAACTCTTTAATTTCATTTGTCTTAAGCATAATATAATCTGGTTTTAAGTTGTTTTATTTTTCCTGTATCGGCCAGTCAATGATGTTTACTGATTGGTGATATCCGGATCGTTTTGCCGGGGCCGGCAAAACGATCGGATACATTTCCGCCCACATAATTTCGTTTGTCCACCATGCATTTTCTTACAGGTATACAGGAAAAACGCTGCAAAGGTAATGGTTTTTCCGGTACGGCTGTGAAAAATCTACCTTTGCAGCTTCCATAATTTATCCGGATCGTTTTGCCGGGGCCGGCAAAACGATCGGATAGGTATTCGCCTACTTTGTCAGTGGATCAGGCTGAAGTCGTCGATCAGGCCGTAGTCTATGAGTTGGTATTGGGAGGCGGGGATGGGCTCTTTGACGGATTTCCAGTGCCATGGGGAGGCCAGGCCGGGGGATGGGTTTCCGTAGTGGGGGCCCAGGAGGTTTTTCAGGCTGCCTATGACTTGGATGTCGATTTGGTTTGCGCCCTCTTTGAGGTAGGGTGTGACGTCCAGTTGCCAGGGGGCGTAGGCGATGATGCCGGCTTTCGTCCCGTTGACGTGGACTTCGGCTACCGTGCCGTTCCATTTCCCCAGTTGTACGGAATATGTTCCTTTCAGGCCGGTGATATTGTACGGTTTGCTGTAGCTGACGCTCCAGGAATAGAACGGCTGTTTTTGTTCTTTCCAGCTGCCGAGGGTCAGGTGTTCGACGGGTGCGCTGACGCTCCATCCTTTCTGTTCGGGGACGACGGAGAAGTCGCCCAGCAGGTAGACCGGCTCCAGTTCGGCGAAGATACTCATCGGACTGACGCTCAATTCCACCGTGTTCACTCCCTTTCTGACTTGCCCGCCAATGGCGTATACGCCGAATGAGCGGTCTAAAAACCATTGATCAGGCGTCGGCGTGACCGTCTCCCCATTTACTTTGACCGTAAACAATCCGGGGCGTTCGGCGACCAATTGTATCGACGAATAGTCGAACGCTTCGTTTACCGTAAACGAATAGACAGCCGTGAAGCCTCCGGTTTGGAACGTATCCCTATCGACGATATTCCGCTTGTATTGCACCGAGGTGTTCCACGGATTCCCGTTGGCAAAGCCGTGCGCCTTATAGACGATGTCTGCCGCCGGGGAGAAATGCACCCCTTTGTGCGTCTGGCCTCCTACCGTTACGTCGCAGAAGTCGATCGGCAGTGCGTTCGCTTTCATTCGCCGGACGGTGGTTTCCGCCGTTGCCGGAACGACTGTCTCGCCGGACGGTTTTTCCGGCTTCGGTTCGTACTTACTGTTTGTTTTGTAGGAGCTGAAGAGGAGCAGGCTTCCTGCCGGTTCTATCCTGAATGGGGCGGTAAGGATTCCCTTTTCGGCGGTGGAGGGGAGGGCGTATATCCGGCCATCCATGGCATCCATTTCGAGCAGCGTCTTGCCTTTTACGGAGAGCGTTCCGGTGGAGGCCTCTTCCAGGGAGGAGTTGACGAGCAGGATCAGTTCGCCGTCGGCAAAGCGGCGGCGGTGGTGGTAAAGGTTGCCGTTCTCGAAGTGGAGGGAGATGTCCTGTTTGGGAAGTAAGCGCTCCCGCAGGTCATCTATCAGGATTTCCGTCTCTTTCGCAACGGCCTTACCTGTGAAGGAAGCGGTGAGTTCCTGATGCGTAGCGGGATAATAGAGCAGCGTAACGGGGGATTTTCCGGAGAAGAAAGCGGCGAGTTCCTGATGTGGTGCGCCGTCCAGCATGGTGGGGGCGGAGAGTTCCTGTTGCGGTACGCCGTCCTTTATGGTGGGGGTGGTGAAAGCGATCACCTGTCCGCCCTGTTCTGCGAAACGCCGGAGCAGGTCGAACGTCGGCGTGTTCAGCGTTTCACATGCCGGGGGAATGATCACGGTGGAGTAGGACGCCTGCCCTACTATAAAGCGTCCGTTCTTCACTTTTCCCTGGTCTTTTATGATATTCTCGGAGCCGAGGTCG
This sequence comes from Tannerellaceae bacterium, assembly GCA_031273385.1. Classification (GTDB taxonomy): domain Bacteria; phylum Bacteroidota; class Bacteroidia; order Bacteroidales; family Tannerellaceae; genus DFXE01. The sequence continues at coordinate 6,140 of JAISRY010000023.1, forward strand.
TATTCCACCTGGCTCTTTTCGAGCAGGGTGACGAAGGCCTGGAACGTTTTCCCTATTTCCATTAACGCCGCGGGGCTTCCGGTATGCGAATAGTAGCCCCAGAGCGTCGAGTTGGGCTCGATGACGAGGATATCGTTTTGCTGTACGCCTTTGCTCATCACGAGCGACAGGCGGCCGAAGTAGTCGTTGAGCGAGCGGTAATTGTCCCACCAGGGGGAATGATAGGTGAAAACGGGCGGGTAATCGTACTTGCGTGCGCCGGTAAGGGTCATGTGCGAGAGGTGCTGGTTCATGAAATTGACGCCCAGCACATACTCCCAATCCCCCAGCCGTTTGAAGTCCTTGAACGTTTCGTCCCATCCGCCACCGCCGTAGGTCTCGCTGAGGGTGCGGCTGTAGCCCATCTGGTTTGCGGCGCTACGCAGCTCCTTGACGGAACGGACGTTCCCGAATTGCGCTTGGGGCGACGTTTCGTTGAACTGGTTGAAAAGCATGTCGATAGCCGGCACCTGGTGCCAGGCGTACATAGCCATATTATCCGGGCCGTCGTTCATTTGTGGCCAGCCGTGCTCCCAGTAATGCCCTGTCCATTGGAGATTGTTCGCTACGCAGTAGGCGTTCCATGGCTTCGACCAGCGGTCGACGAAGAGTTGCAGCAGGGTTTCCATGTAATTGTGGCGTACCTTTTTCCACTCGCCGGCCTCTTCGCCGAGGAGGGGAAGCAGGGGTTTCAGGTCATAGCCCCATTTTTGCTGAAAGACGTCGAACAGGTCGGGCGTCCAGCGCAATCCGCCGGAGCTTACGATGTTCGGCTCGTCGGTAAAGATGCCGGGGATGGTTTTCCCGAACTCATTTTTCAGCGACTGCTCATAGCCTTTCATCGTCACTTCGATAAATTTCTCCGTCACACCGGGGAGCAGCAGGTCGACGTAGGAGTAACCGCCGTACCAGTCCGATCTGCCGTAAAAGGTCTTGCGGTACAGGTAATATTCCCCCTTTATCTTTTTATACTGACCGACGGTAGGGGTAATATCTTTCCATGCGCCCTCCTCTTTTTTCAGGCAGACGACATATTTCTCCATCTCATCGGGGAGCAATTCCACCTTATCGCAGACCAATCCCTGCCCCTGGTTATAGGATTCGGGCATCTCTTGCGGGACATGTCCTCCGGCAAAGCCGCTGGGGTAGGAGTTCTCGTCGTAAATCCACACTTCGAGCCCCAGTTCCTTTCCCCTCTTGACGGTGTAGGCATACCTCTCAAACCATTCGTCGGAAAGGTATTCGGTAATTAGTCCGGGCCGGGGATGGACAAAAAGGCCGCCGAAACCGGCCGCTTTCAGTTCAACCAGCATACGCTCCAGTTCCGCTTCGGTGACTTTCCCGTTCCACACCCAAAGCGGCATGGAGCGATAGGCCGGGGGCGGGTCGGCAAATGATGTTTCCAGCACAGAGAAGCGGTCTTCCCTGGCATCCTTTTTCTGTTGATCGCCGCAACTTGTCGCTATCGCCGACAGGCCGATCAGGGCGCAAATGAGGAAATTTCCGGTTAATAGGCAGTGTGTCTTCATGGTTTTATGAATTATGTTAGTACGAATACGCAAAGTTATACAATAATCTGAAAAACAACAAAGCAGGGAGGCAGTAATATCTTCCTCGGGAGGAACTAATACCTCTCTCGGTACAAACTAATAGCTCCTTCGGGAGGAACTAATAAATAGGTCGGGAGCAACTAATGGTCTCACAGCTGTGAGGTGATCGCCTCACAGGAGTGAAACGATCGTCTCACAGGAGTGAAGCGATCGCCTCACAGCTGTGAAACCATTAGTTCACAGCTGTGAGACCATTAGTTGCTCCCGACCTAATCAATAGTTATCAACAGCCCGATCGTTAGTTGTTCGGTAACAAAAGATTAGTGGTTCACCGGCGGGACAGGAAAAAATGCGTACCTTTGTTTGGCAAGTAAATAACAAACGGAGGATGATCATGACGAATTATGGATTTGTAACGGTGGCGGCGGCGGTTCCGCATGTGCGGGTGGCGGATTGCTTCTATAATATCCGGAAGATGGAGGGGCTGATGCGGCAGGCGGCGGAGAAGAGGGTACAGTTGATGGCGTTCCCCGAACTGTGCATCACGGCCTATACCTGCCTCGACCTGTTTGCGCAGCAGACGTTGCTCGATAGCGCGGAAAAGGCTTTGCTGACACTTGTCGGCAATACGGCGGACGTGGATATTTTCACCGTCGCCGGGCTGCCTCTCTCGACCGGCGACGGGCTGATGAACGCGGCGGTCGCTTTCCAAAAAGGCGAGATACTGGGCGTCGTCCCGAAGAGCTATATCCCCAACTGCAAGGAATACCAGGAGCAGCGCTGGTTTACGGGCGGCGGCGAGCTGAGCGGTAAAACGGTCGCCCTGGGGGGGCGGAACTATCCGGCGGGCAGCGGGCTACTGTTTAGGGACGGGCATGTAACGGTAGGGGTGGAGATATGCGAGGACTTGTGGACGCCCGTCCCGCCGAGTTCCCTTTTGGCGATGAGAGGGGCGAACGTGATCCTCAACCTGTCGGCCAGCAACGAGCTGATCGGGAAACACAGCTATCGCCGCTCCTTAGTCAGCCAACAGTCGGCGCGGTGTATCGCCGGCTATGTCTATGCCATGGCGGGCTTCGGCGAGTCAAGCACCGACCTGGTATTTGCCGGAGGCGGGATGATTGCGGAAAACGGGCGCATACTGGAGGAATCGCCACGGTTTGTGATGGAGGAGCAGTTGGCCGTCAGCGAGATTGATATCGCCGCACTGGAGAACGACCGGCGGGTAAACCGCAGCTTCATGCGCGGGGCATCCCTTTTGCCGGCGGACGAGACAAGGGAGATCCCTTTCCGGTTGCCTGCCTATCCGGGCGCTTTCGCCTTGACACGCGCCGTCGACCCGCACCCTTTCACGCCGCAGGGCGCTGCATTGAATGAGCGTTGCGAAGAGATCTTCAACATCCAGGTGGCAGGCCTCGCCACGCGGCTGGTACATACCCAAGCCCGGACAGCCATCATCGGCATATCGGGCGGATTGGATTCCACGCTGGCGCTGCTGGTGGCGACGCTGGCGTTCGACGCACTGAAGATTCCCCGCTCGCAGATACAGGGAATCACCATGCCGGGCTTCGGAACGACGGGGCGTACCTACCGCAATGCCACCTCCCTAATCCGTTCGCTGGGCGTCACGTTCCGCGACATACCGATAGGGAAAGCCTGCCTGCAGCACTTCGAAGACATCGGGCACGACCCCTCGGTACAGGATATTACGTATGAGAACACGCAGGCGCGCGAACGGACACAAATCCTGATGGATATCGCCAACCGCGAGAACGGACTGGTTGTGGGGACGGGCGACCTCTCCGAACTGGCGCTCGGTTGGACGACATACAACGGCGACCACATGTCGATGTACGGCGTCAATGCCGGTATACCCAAGACGCTGGTGCGGTCGCTCGTCGAATGGGTTGCCCGCTACAAGGTGGAGGGCGAAGCAAGTCGGACGCTACTGGATATTGCCGATACGCCGGTCAGCCCCGAACTGATCCCCGCCGGGGCGGAAGACGCTATCCTGCAAAAGACGGAGGAAATCGTCGGGCCCTATGAGCTACACGACTTTTTCCTCTACCATTTCCTGCGCTTCGGCGCTACGCCGGCGAAAATCTATTTCCTGGCGCAGCACGCCTTTGCCGGCGTCTACGACGGGGCGACGATCAAGCGGTGGATGCGCGTCTTCTTTCTCCGTTTCTTCGCGCAACAGTTCAAACGCAGCTGTCTTCCCGACGGGCCAAAGGTGGGCTCGGTCAGCCTTTCGCCCCGCGGCGACTGGCGTATGCCGAGCGATGCAAGCGTTGCGCTTTGGATTAAAGAGGTGGACGGGCTGGATCAATAAATTCGAGGCAGACGGGCATGTCGATATGGATATCCTTGTGGATATTGCGCAGCAGTCCGGTATGCCGGTCGATCTCGAAAACCTCAACGACGTGCTGATCCCGGCTGGCTGAAAGGAGGAATTTCCCATCGGGGCTGATCGTAAAGTGCCTGGGGTGGCGGCCTGTCGGCTGGTAGCCCACCTTGGTCAGCATCCCGTTGGACGGCGCGATGGCAAAGATGGCGATCCCGTCGCCCTGTAAGCGGTTCGACGCGTAGAGAAACCGTCCGTCGGGCGTCATACCGATAGCGGCGCTACCTTTGGCGTGAAGCGTATCGGCCACGACCGTTTGAAAGGGCGCAAGCTGTCCGCCGCCGCAGGTAAAGGCGGTTACTGTCCCGGAAAGTTCGTTAATCAGGTAAAGATAATTCCCCGACGGATGGAACGCAAAGTGGCGCGGGCCTGAACCCTCCTCCATCTTATAGGCGGTGAGCGATCGTTCGTCGATAAAATCGCCGCTCCCCGAATAGTCGGTCTCGAAGCGGTAAAGGTAATCCCTCCCCAGGTCGGCGGCGAAAAGATACCGCCCGCAGGGGGAGAACTGCACGCAATGCAGGTGCGGGCTTCCTTGCCGTTCGGGGTCGGCGCCTTTCCCCTCGAACGCGATGACCTGCGCAACGGGTTTCAGCCGTCCGTCCGCCTGTAGCGGAAAGACGGAGATACTGCCCCCTCCATAGTTGGCCGTTACGACATGGCTGTTATACCGGTCGACGGCAAGATGGCACGGCGCGTCGCCTTTCGTCTCCTCGCTGTTCAGCAGGCGCAAAGCCCCGCTTCCGCCGTCGAACGAGAGGGCGTTGGCATAAGAGGCGCCGTCATTCTCGGTCACCGTATATATAAATGTACGCGCGAGGGAGGCCGCCAGGTAGGAGGGATTCTCAACGGGCGCCATGCCGGCGTAGGCCGACTCCCCGGTGACGGGGTCGAACGAATAGACATATACGCCCTCGCTCAACTGTAAGGTATATGTACCTATCAGCAAATAGATCAAATTGTGCATCGTTTGTTTTCCTTTTGTTTTATCTCTTTATTATTTAATATGCTCTTCCGGCGGACAAAAGTAAAAAAAGAATACGTATGATTTACTACCTTTGCGGTTCATCTTATAATCAATTTCGCTTACATGGAAAATCGTGTTTCAAGAGACCGCATCCTGATCCGTACATCATGGATCAGTACGATTGGCAATTCTGTCTTGTCGGTGGCCAAAATCGTCATCGGCCTGCTGTCGGGCAGTCTGGCCGTGCTGGGGGACGGCATTGATTCGGCGACGGACGTCGTCATCTCCGTCGTTATGATCTTTACCGCCCGCGTCGTCAACCGTCCCCCCAGCCGCAAATATGTCTACGGCTACGAAAAGGCGGAAAGTATCGCCACCAAAATCCTTTCGCTCATCATCTTCTATGCCGGCATACAGATGCTGCTGTCCTCCGTACAAAGCATTTTCTCCACCGCAGGGAAAGAGATGCCCGCTACGGTCGCACTCTATGTCACTGTCTTTTCGATTGTCGGCAAACTGGGACTGGCGCTTTACCAATCCCGCCAGGGAAAGAAAATACACAGCTCGATGCTGATCGCCAACGCCAAGAATATGCGCAACGACGTCATCATATCCGCCGGCGTATTGCTGGGGCTGTTCTTCACGTTCATACTGGAGCTACCCATACTGGATTCGGTCACCGGACTGGTCATCAGCCTTTTCATCATCAAATCGTCCGTCTCCATATTTATCGAATCCAACGTAGAACTGATGGATGGGGTCAAAGACGTTTCGATCTACACAAAGATATTCGAGGCCGTCGACAAGATACCGGAGGTGAGCAATCCGCACCGCGTGCGGTCGCGGCATATCGGTAGCCTGTACCTGATCGCCCTCGATATCGAAGTGGACGGCAATATGACGCTCAACGAAGCGCATAGCCTCGCCGAAGCGGTAGAAAATAGCATAAAGGATTCCGTTGAGCGGGTGTACGACATCATCGTACATGTCGAACCAAAGGGGAAATGCCATGCCGAAGAGAAGTTCGGCATAGACAAAAGGATGCTCTGAAGTGTCGCCTCTTATTTGTCGCCGGCGGGGGGATAATCCAGCGTATAGTGCAGCCCGCGGCTCTCTTTCCGGTCGATAGCCTGTCGCATGATGAGGTAACCGACATTGATCATATTGCGGAGTTCGCAGATATCCTTGGAGGCGACGGAGCGTTTGAAGAGGCTTTCCGTCTCTTCGTAGTTGATATCGAGCCGCTCCCAGGCGCGTTTCAGGCGGAGGTCGGAGCGGACGATTCCCACATACGTACTCATAATTTGCCCTACCTCCTTTGCGCTTTGCGTGATCAGCACCATCTCTTCCGACGCCCGCACCCCGGCGTCGTTCCATGCCGGAATGTCTTCCTGGTAGGCCAGTTTGCCGATCAGCGGAATGCTGTGCCTGGCGGCGGCGTCGGCATAGACGACCGCTTCGATAAGGGAGTTTGAAGCCAGGCGGTTGCCGCCATGCAGTCCGGTACACGAACATTCCCCTACGGCGTACAGGCGGTTGATCGACGAACGGGCATCCCTGTCGACCAGTATCCCTCCGCACAGGTAATGCGCCGCCGGCGCTACCGGTATATAATCCGTCGTGATGTCGATACCTATCTCCAGGCATTTGCGGTAGATGTTGGGGAAGTGCCTTTTCGTCTCTTCCGGGTCTTTGTGCGTGACGTCGAGGCAGACGTAATCGTCCCCACGCATCTTCATCTCGTTGTCGATAGCCCGTGCGACGATATCGCGCGGAGCCAACGAGAGCCGTTTGTCGTACTTCTGCATAAATTCCTTCCCGTCCCTCGTCCTCAACACACCGCCGTATCCGCGCATGGCTTCCGTAATCAGGAAAGAGGGACGGTCGCCCTCGTGATACAACGCCGTGGGGTGGAACTGCACAAACTCCATATCCTTTACCGTCCCCTTGGCACGGTAGACCATAGCGATACCGTCGCCCGTCGCAACCAGCGGGTTGGTCGTCGTCTGGTACACGGCGCCGACGCCTCCGGTAGCCATAAGCGTCACTTTAGAGAGGAACGTATCGATCCCGCCCGTTTTCAAGTCCATGATGTATGCGCCGTAGCAGGCGATGCCGGGCGTCTGGCGGGTGACGGTGGCGCCCAGGTGGTGCTGCGTGAGGATTTCAATAGCGAAGTGATTCTCGAAGACCTCGATCTGGGGATGCCGCTGAACCGCCCTGATCAGGCTGTCCTGTATCTCCGCGCCGGTGCTGTCCTTGTGGTGAAGTATCCGGAATTCGGAGTGTCCGCCCTCGCGGTGGAGGTCGAAGTTTCCTTTCTCATCCTTATCGAAGTCGACGCCCCAACTGATCAGTTCCTTAATCTGGCGGGGCGCGCTGCGTACCACCATCTCTACCGCCGCGCGGTCGCTCAACCAATCGCCGGCGATCATCGTGTCTTCGATATGTTTCTCAAAGTTGTCCGTAATCAGGTTGGTGACCGACGCGATCCCCCCCTGTGCAAAATAGGTGTTGGCCTCCTCCAGATTCGTTTTGGCAATAAGCGCAACCTTTCCCTTGTTCGCCACCTTAAGGGCGAAACTCATACCGGCGATGCCGGATCCAATGACCAAAAAATCAAACCGTCTAACCATTCCAATATGCTATTAACGGGACAAATGTAGGGATTTAAACGCATTTAAGTTCAACAAATTCTTCGATGAATGACGAGAAAGTGCCGAAACGTTCGCCCCGTCGCTTAAAATAGGCGATAAACGCATCCAGCCGCCCGGCCATCCCCTCCCCCGATTGGTTCGTAATCAGGAACGGGAGCTTCAGCTCTTTCATCTTCCCCAGCTCGATAAACTCCCAGGGGTGGAAATAGAGGTTCAGGTACCCGTCATGTTTCAGCGTCCGGTGAGCCAGGAAGCGGTATAACGGGAAAGGCAGGTGGTGGAACGACAGCCAGAAAAGGGGAAAACGAACGAGGGGCGTCACCGAAGCCGGAACCTGCAACACCTTTCCGGTGTAAAACCAGCAGCGCGGCTTGTCCAGGTGGTGATACCGCCCCGGCACAAAGGTAGGATTCAACGACGAATTATACCTGTACCCCGCCATCTCTACCTCCGCATCGCTCACCGGCATCATCCTGGCCATGCGGTACCCCTCGACGGGAAGCCCCGTCAGCCTCTCCAGCGTCTCTTTAGATTTCTTCAGATCCTCCGGACTGAACGAACTGTGGTAATACCCGTGCGAAGCGATCTCATACCCCCTCTCTTTCATCTCATGCAGGATAGCCGGGGCGCGCAGGGCAAAGTTGGCCGTGCAGAAAAAGGTCGCCGCGACCTCATGCTTCTTGAGGATGGCCAAAAGCCGCTCGACGCCCTCGACGGACAGGCGCATCTGCTCCTCAATGGAAAGCGCCGCGCCATACTCCAAAGGCGTATCAAATTCTTCGACATCAAAACTAAGCAGGATCATGACAGGTTGGTTTCTTTAATGATATAATTAGGCCTGTTCTTCGATTGGATGAACAGCCGCCCCAGGTAGATACCCAATATCCCAAGTATCATCAATTGTATCCCTCCGAAGAATACGACCGTCAGTATAATGGACGACCAGCCGGAAGTCGTATCGCCCGTGAAATGCGAATACAGGACATAAGGCAGGTAGAGCGACGACAGTACCGACATGATAAACCCGATATACATCGCGATATACAACGGCGAGACGCTGAACGACGTGATCCCTTTCAACGCCAGGTTGAACATGCTTTTCACCGTGTACTTTGTCGTCCCCGAGAAGCGTTCGCCGGGTTCATACGCGATGGCATACTGCTTAAAGCCGATCCATTTGATCATCCCGCGGATGAACAGGTCGCTCTCTGTCAGCGAAGAAAATACCTGTGCCACGCGGCGGTCGACCAACCGGAAATCGGCCGTTCCCTCTTCCAGCTCAATGTCGGATATCTTATTGCGGAACTTGTAAAAGGCACGCGACGTCATCCGCTTAAACCCCGGGATCCGTTTATCTTCCAGTCGGCGGGTATATACCACGTCATAGCCCTCTTCCCATTTCGCCAACATGTCGTTGATCAGGTGGGGCGGATGCTGCATGTCGCAATCCATCGTGATCACACAATCGCCCCGCGCACAATCCATACCGGCCTTAAGCGCCGATTGGTGGCCGAAGTTCCGCGACAGCTCGATGTAATAGATATGCCCGTCCTCTCGCGACAGCTCATGCAGGATATCCGGCGTACGGTCCGTGCTGCCGTCGTTCACAAAAATAAGTTCGTAATCATACGCCAACGGCTGGAATATATCCGTGATGACCCCGGCGATCACCCGGATATTTCCTTCTTCATTGTATGCCGGAATAACGATAGAGATTTTTTTCATAGAGACCTACTGTTTATCTATTCAGGCGTCATTCCGAGATTGTACATGATAAAGGCGAATACGTCCGCGTACTCGTCCAATACCTTGCTGATGGGTTTACCTGCGCCGTGCCCCGCCTTTGTTTCGATGCGGATCAGCTTGGGCGCGTCGCCGGTGTCGGATGCCTGCAGGGTGGCGGCATACTTAAACGAATGGGCGGGGACTACGCGGTCGTCATGGTCGGCCGTCGTGACCAGGATAGCCGGGTAGCGCGTTCCGTCGTTCCGTATCGTATGCAACGGGGAATAGGCATGGAGGTATTCAAACATCTCCCGGCTGTCTTCGCTTGTCCCGTAATCGCTCGCCCAATTCCAGCCGATCGTAAACGTATGATACCGCAGCATATCCATAACCCCTACGGCAGGTACGGCGACGCGAAACAGTTCGGGACGCTGGTTCACCACCGCCCCGACCAGCAGTCCGCCATTCGAGCCGCCGTTGATGGCCAGCCTTTCCCGCTTCGTATACCGTTCGGCAATCAGGTACTCGGCGGCGGCGATAAAGTCGTCGAATACGTTTTGCTTATTCATTTTGGTACCTGCCTGGTGCCACTCTTCGCCATATTCGCCCCCTCCGCGCAGGTTGGCCTGCGCATAGATTCCCCCGTTTTCGAGAAAAACCAGGCGGTTGGTCGAGAACGACGGGCTGAGGCTGATATTGAAACCGCCATAGCCGTAGAGCAGGACAGGATTGTTCCCGTCTTTCTTCAGCCCTTTCTTGTAAGTAAGGAACATGGGGATTTTCGTCCCGTCTTTGCTGGGGTAGAAGACTTGCTCCGTGGTGTACTCTTCCGGGTTGAAAGCCACTTTCGGAGCCATGTAAAGCGTCGACTTATTGGCGTCCATATCGTAGCTGTAAATAGTGGGGGGAAAGGTAAACGAGGTAAAGACATAAAAGGTCTCCTTGTCGTCCTTATCGCCGCTAAACCCGACGGAGCCTAAGGTAGGCAACGCAATTTCATGCTCCTTCTCCCCATTCAGCGTATAGACGTAGGCATGGTGGGAAGCGTCTTTCTCATACGTCAGGATAAACTTCCCCCCGATCACCGCCGCACCCGACAGGACAGACTCCGATTCGGGAACAAGTTCCGTCCAGTGTGCAATCCCTGGAGAAGCGACGTCGGCTACCATGATACGGAACCTGGGCGCTCCGTAATTGGTATGGATATAGATCTTGTCGCCGATGGTTTCGATGGGGCTGTAGATGTATTCGAAATCTTCCGTCAAGCGGACGACAGGGGCGCCGGGCTTCTTCAGCTCTTTGACGAACAGGTTGTTCCCGCTTCCGGCTCCCGCCTCGAAGATAAACAGAAGACGCTCGTCGCTACTCACATCCGAATAGTAGAACCGTTTCGGCTCTGCCGGATTTTGGTAGGCCAACCGGTCGCTTGACTGCGGTTCGCCCACTTTGTGGTAGTAGATCTTATGGTTTTCGTTCATGACGGAATACTCTTTCCCTGTCGTAGGAGCGTCGTATGCGCTGTAATAAAAGCCGTCGCCCTCCCATGAGGCGCCGCTGAACTTAGACCAGAGGATATGGTCGGGCATCTGCCGGCCTGTCGCCAGGTCGACGACAAAGATCTCATTCCAGTCCGACCCGCTCCGCGAGATGGAATAGGCGAGATACTTGCCGTTGTTGGAAAAGGAGAAGCCGGCGAGCGCGACAGTCCCGTCTTCCGACAGGGTGTTCGGGTCAAGCAATACGCTTGCTTCGCCGTCGAGCGTCTCCCGTACATAGAGGACGCTCTGGTTTTGCAGCCCGTCGTTTTTAAAGAAATAATACCTGCCGTTTTTCTTATAGGGTATCCCGACCTTCTCGTAATCCGTCAGGTCGGTCAACCGCCGTTTGAGGTTGTCGCGGAAAGGGATTCCCGACAGGTAGGCCGACGTGACGTTGTTTTCGGCCTCCACCCAGGCCATCGTAGCCTGGGTGGTGTCGTTCTCAAGCCAGCGATAAGGGTCGGCCACCTCCGCCCCGAAGTACGTGTCGACCGTTTGATCTTTCTCCGTTGCCGGATAAGCGATCTTCGTACCTCCATTACATGCGCCAAGAAGCGTGATCATAAGCATTATTAGTCCTGTTCGATTCCCCATTGCTGTTTCGCTAAACGTTTGTAGTTGTTGTATCTCCACCGCGCATTTTCTTTGGCGGCGGCAAACAGTTCGGCGGCTTCGCCGGGGTATTGTTTCAACACGGACGAATAGCGTACCTCGCCTTTGAGGAAGCCCTCGAACTTATCCCAATCCGGTTCTTTGCTGTCCAGCGTGAACGGGTTCCGTCCCTCGGCCTCCAACGCCGGGTTGTAACGCCACAGGTGCCAGTATCCGCAGGCGACGGCATCCGCCTCTTCCTGCTGGCTTTTGCCCATTCCCGCCCTCAGGCCGTGAGCGATACAGGGGGCGTAGGCGATGACGATAGACGGCCCGTTGTAGGCTTCCGCTTCGCGGATCGCTTTCAGTGTCTGCGCCTGGTCTGCTCCCATGGCGATCTGTGCGACGTATACATAGCCGTATGTTGAGGCGATCAGCCCAAGGTCTTTCTTGCGGATACGCTTACCCGAAGCGGCGAACTTGGCGATCGCGCCGACGGGCGTCGC
>JAISRY010000070.1 GCA_031273385.1 Tannerellaceae bacterium
TTAGGAAATGAGGCCGTATTGGAAGCGCAAATGTTAATGCTTGCTTCCCATAATATCCTGAATCCGGCGAATGGCGCTCCGATCACCGTACCGTCCCAGGATATGGTGCTTGGTTTGTATTATATGACCAAGTTACGCCCGGGGACAAAGGGCGAGGGGCTGATTTTCTATGGCGTTGAAGAGGCGACCATTGCCTATAATGAGGGTAAGGTCGATATCCACGCCCCGATCAAGGTATACGTTGACGATATTGACAAGGATAGAAATCCGGTCAGGGTCATGTGTGAAACGTCTGTCGGGCGCGTAATGGTGAACGAGCTTGTACCTAAAGAGGTTGGCTACGTGAACGAGCTGCTTGGGAAGAAAGCCCTCCGTGATATCATCGGGGATGTGATCAAAGTGTGCGGGGTAGCCCGTACCGCTCAATTCCTTGACGATATCAAGAACTTGGGGTATTACATGGCTTTTAAGGGCGGACTGTCATTCAACCTGGCGGACGTACTTATCCCGACGGAAAAAGATAAATTAGTGGATGAGGGCTATAAGGAAGTTGAGCAAATCCTTGCCAACTACAGTATGGGATTCATCACCTACAATGAGCGTTACAACCAGATTATCGATACATGGACGCACGTGAACAGCCGGTTATCGGAGATCCTGATCAAACAGCTTACCGCCGATAACGGAGGATTCAACTCCGTCTTCATGATGATGGATTCCGGCGCCCGTGGTTCTAAGGAACAGATCCGCCAGCTGTCGGGGATGCGCGGTTTGATGGCTAAACCTCAGAAAAGCGGCGCAGAGGGCGGACAGATTATTGAAAACCCGATCCTTTCCAACTTCAAAGAGGGTTTGTCGGTGTTGGAATACTTCATCTCTACGCACGGCGCCCGTAAAGGGTTGGCCGATACAGCGCTGAAGACGGCTGATGCGGGATACCTGACCCGTCGCCTCGTCGACGTTTCCCATGACGTGATTATCAATGAAGAAGATTGCGGCACGTTACGCGGTTTGATCTGTACGGAGCTGAAAAACAACGAAGAGGTTATCGCTTCTCTGTACGAACGTATTTTAGGGCGCGTATCCGTTCATGATATTCAACATCCTTTGACGGGCGAACTGCTGGTCGAATCAGGAGATGAGATACGTGAAGATATCGCCAGGAAGATTGAAGAATCGCCTATCGAAAGCGTCGAAATCCGTTCGGTGCTTACCTGTGAATCAAAGAAAGGCGTTTGCGCTAAATGCTACGGACGTAACCTGGCCACCGGACAGATGGTTCAAAGAGGCGAAGTCGTGGGCGTTATTGCGGCGCAGTCGATCGGCGAGCCGGGTACGCAGCTGACATTACGTACATTCCACGTCGGGGGTATCGCTTCCAACATAGCGACAGAAAGCAACATCACGTCCAAATATGACGGTATCATCGAAATTGACGAACTCCGTTCGGTCACTTCCGAAGATGCGGCAGGCAAGAAGCATCAGGTCGTTGTAAGCCGCCTGGCTGAAATGCGTATTATTGACCCGAATACGAAGATCGTCTTACTGACGCATAATATTCCTTACGGTTCCAAATTGTATTTCAACAACGGCGATACGGTGAAGAAAGGCGACATGATTATAGAATGGGACCCGTTCAATGCCGTTATTGTATCCGAAGTAGCCGGTGTCATCGAGTTTGAAAGCGTGATCGAGGGTATCACCTACAAGGTGGAAAGCGACGAAACGACCGGTCTGAAAGAAAAGATCATCATCGAACCGAAAGATAAGACAAAGGCTCCAGTCGTTCATATTCTGGACGAAAAGGGGAACTACCTGAAAAACTATTCCCTGCCTTTAGGCGCACACGTGGTGAAAGAGAACGGCGATCCGGTCAAAGCCGGCGAAGTGCTTGTAAAGATGCCGCGTGCAGTGGGCAAGACGGGTGACATCACCGGTGGTCTTCCCCGCGTAACGGAATTGTTTGAGGCGCGTAACCCGTCTAATCCTGCCGTCGTCGCTGAAATTGACGGCGAAATAGGGTTCGGAAAGATCAAGCGTGGCAACCGTGAAGTGACGGTCACCTCTAAATTAGGGGAGATCAAGAAATACATGGTGCCGCTCTCCAAACAGCTCCTGGTTCAGGAAAACGATTATATTCGTGCAGGTATGCCTCTTTCGGACGGGGCGATTACCCCATCCGATATCCTTGCGATCAAGGGGCCGACTGCCGTACAGGAATATATCGTCAACGAAGTGCAGGACGTTTACCGTCTGCAGGGCGTGAAGATCAATGACAAACATTTCGAAGTCATTGTCCGCCAGATGATGCGTAAAGTGGAAGTGGTCGATCCGGGTGATACCCGCTTCCTTGAGCAGCAGGTCGTGGACAAACTGGAAGTCATGGATGAAAACGACCGTATCTGGGGAAAGAAAGTGGTGACGGAACCGGGCGACTCCTTAACGTTGCAACCCGGGCAGATCGTAACGGCACGCAAGCTGAGGGATGAAAACAGTATGCTGAAACGCCGAGACCTGAGACTGGTTGAAGTGCGCGACGCCGTTCCGGCAACAGCCAACCAGATTCTCCAGGGTATCACGCGCGCCGCATTGCAGACCAACAGCTTTATGTCTGCCGCTTCGTTCCAGGAAACGACAAAGGTACTGAACGAGGCTGCCATCAATGGAAAGGTTGACCGCCTGGAGGGATTGAAAGAGAACGTTATTTGCGGACACTTGATTCCGGCCGGTACGGGGCAGAGGGACTTTGACAAACTTGTCGTCGGTGCGAAAGATGAGTTCGAACGGATCTATGCCAACAGGAAAAGTTCTGTCGAACTGAATATGATGGACAAAAGGGACTAAGATTCGTAACATAGTAGAAAAAAGGCTATCGGTGATTACCGGTAGCCTTTTTTTATTTGCTCTTTGTTGCGAAATAAAAGGAGAACCGTTACATTTGCAACTAGATGATACATGATATAATATCTATTTGTGAATATAGCACGCTATGGGCCAACAAAATGTTTTAAGAGAGATTACTCCGCTTTCGGCAGAAGACTGCTTCCTTGTGATACAACAGGTTAAGCATACTTTCGCCTTTCCGATCCATGTACACCCTGAGTTTGAATTGAATTTCCTGGAGAATGCCGGCGGGGCGATCCGTACTGTCGGCGATTCGATGGAAGAGATCGGCGACCTGGATCTTGTCCTTATTGCGGGAGCGGTCAGACATGCCTATTCCAACCATAGGTGTACGTTTCACGATACGACGGAAATCACTATCCAGTTCCACCGCTCCCTCTTTGACAGCGTCATCAACAAACGGCACTTCAAGACGATAAAGACGATGTTCGAGAATGCGGCCAACGGACTGGTGTTCAGCCACCAGATGACGACCAATATCCGCCCTAAGCTGAAAATGCTGTCGAATGATATCCCCAACTCCTTTCAGAATTTCCTGCGCCTGATCGACATACTGAAAACGCTTTCGCTGGATGAGGCCGCCCGCCGCCTGAACGCTTCCGATAATGTCAAAAAATTATGCAACAGGGACTGCGACCGCCTGGAAATGCTGATGCTATATTTGCACGAAAACTATCAGCGCCCGATCACGCTGGGCGAAACAGCGACGTTGATCAATACGAGTGAGGCGTCGCTGACCCGCTTTCTGAAGAAATGGACAGGAAAAACATTCATTGACAACCTGAACGACATCCGTATTTCCGAGGCCGCCTGCCGGCTGATCGACACAAGCGACACGATTTCGGAGATTTGCTACAAATGCGGTTTCAATAACCTGTCGAACTTCAACCGCCTTTTCCTGAAGAAAAAAGAGCTTACCCCGACAGAATACCGCAGGAAATATTTCCGTAGCCGGTTCAGAATCTGAATTTACCGGATTTACGCCCATTTGTTGACGAAATAGTATTACTAATTGTTTAAATAGTATTTGGAAGATTCCTGTCAAAACTTATACATTTGTAGCATCATACTAATGGGAAATTTTGGAAATAAAATATTTTACATTGGTCTAAAGAATTGAGAATTAAAAACACAACTTGGAAACGGTTGCCTGAGAAGGTAGCCGTTTTTTTTGGTAATGAGGTCGGGGAAATCGTCATTATAAGCAATCCCGTTAGGGGGACCGAGCGGGAGAACGTCATGTCGACCGAGCGTAGCGAGTGGAGACACCTTCTATGTTGTAATCCAAATTTCCGAGCGATATTTAAATTTGTTTAACAATTTACGCTATTGCTAATTTTAATTATTACTTTTGTAACCAGGGAGTTAAAGAG
>JAISRY010000078.1 GCA_031273385.1 Tannerellaceae bacterium
CTGAAAGATGAGGCCGACCTCAACATGGCCGTACAGGATGCACAGCGCAAAATCAACGCCATCAAGTCGCAACTGCCGGCGGAGATATTAGACCCGTCCATCGAGAAAATGGCGATGGATGAAATTGCCATACTCAACCTGGCCGCCTCCTCGTCCTTGTCTTCCACGGAGTTCTACAAATTGGTGGAAGACCGCATCACGCCGCGCCTGGCAAAGCTGCCCGGCGTGGGAGCGGTGAGGATGACGGGCGGAAGCGAACGGGAAATCAGAGTCAATATAGATGCCCGGAAAGTGGAAGCCTACCATTTATCGGTTTTGCAGGTGCTGCAAGCCATTCATTCGGCCAATATGGAAATCCCTGCCGGCAATGTGGAAAGCGCGGACGCCGTTTATTCCGTCCGCCTGGCCGCCAAGTATGCAAGCCTCGACGAGTTGCGGCAGACCGTCGTAGCCACAACGCCCGGTGGAGGCGAAGTGAAAGTGTCGGACGTCGCAGAAGTGGAAGACGGCATAGCCGAACAAAAGCTGATCAACCGCATCGACGGGCGCGACGCTATCGGCATTTCCATACAGAAACAGGCCGACGCCAACGCCGTACAGGTGGCCGATTTGGCAAAAGCCGAACTGGCGGCTATCGAAAAGGAGTATGCCGCCGACAAGGTGCATTTCGAGATAGCTTCCGACGATTCCGTTTACACCCGCGCCTCTGCCAACGCCGTGACGGGCGACCTTTTGCTTGCCTTTCTGATTGTGGCGTTCATCTGCTTTGTCTTCCTGCACAACCTGCGCAGCGCAGCGATTATCATGTTTGCCGTCCCCCTCTCCATCGTGCCGATATTTATTGTCCTGTATGCGCTGGGCTATTCGCTCAACATGATGTCGCTCATGGCGCTGTCGCTTGTGGTCGGCATATTGGTGGACGATTCCATAGTCGTAGTCGAAAACATATACCACCATCTGGAAGCGGGAAAACCCAGGCGGCAGGCCGTTTTAGATGCATGCCGGCAGCTTATGTTCACCTGCATGAGTACGGCCCTCGTGCTGACGGTCGTCTTTGTGCCGCTGGCCATTAGCGGAGGAATGATAGGTAACTTACTTAAAGAGTTTGCCGTCCCGATTATCGTGGCTGTATTGTGCAGCTTCGCGGTTTCATTCAGCGTAACACCCTTGTTGATGTCGCGCCTGGGAAAGTTGTCGGACGATACGCGCCCCACCTTGTCCTCCCGTTTCTCGCAGCTTGTGGAGCGCAGTTTTGAGGCTGTCAGAAACTGGTATGCGAACGTATTAAGCTTCAGCTTACGCCACAAAGCGGTGGTGCTGCTCGCCGCATTTGCCTTGCTGGTTGCTTCGGTATCCCTGCTGCCGGCAGGCTTTATCGGTTTTGCCTTTATGCCCGATATAGACAAGGGCGAATTTACGGCCGTGCTGGAAATGAACCCGCAGGTGACCGTCTATCAAAACAACCAAATAACCAGGCAGGCCGAAAAAATTATCGCCGGCAATCCCGAAGTGGTCAGCCTCTACACCAATGTAGGCCTGGCAAGCAATGGGAGTACGAAAAACAATGCAAGCACGATTACGGTAAAGATGACGGATAAAAAAGAGCGGAAACTCAGCGTGGAAGCCTGCGCCCAGGAAGTGAAGCGTGACATCATGCAGTCCATACCCGGCGTCCGGGCGCAAGCCTTCGTATCTTCCATCACGGGCAACAATGCCGAAGCCCTTCAGTTCATTGTGCAGGGAGCAGACTTCGAACAGGTGCAGCAAACGGCATCTATGGTACTGGATGTCGTCCGCCAAACACCGGGCACGGTGGATGGGAAATACTCTATCGACGACCCGCGCCAGGAAGTGCAGGTGGCGCTCGACCGCGAGAAAATGTCACGGCTGGGGCTCTCCGTTGCCGACGTCGGTTCTACGCTCCGCGTGGCTTTGGCAGGCAATGACGATTCCAAATACCGCGATGGAAACTACGAATACGACATCCGCATCGGCATTGATCACTTCGACCGCACCCGCCCCGATGACGTCGCCCGCCTGACTTTCCTTAACCGCAAAGGCGAACTTGTCTCGCTGGACCAGATTGCCGGCATTTCCTACGGGCTGGGAGCCTCGGCGCTGGAGCGCACCGGCCGCATCTCGTCCATCACCGTGAAAGCCAACGTCGCGGGACGCCCGACGGGCACCGTGGGGGCCGAAATCCTCTCAGCCGTCGAAAGCCGGATACCGGATGGCGTAAGCATCAAAACGGGCGGGATGTTGGAGTTGCAGTCCGACGCTTTCGGCAACCTCGCTTTCGCTTTCATTGCCGCCATTGTGCTGATTTACCTGATTATGGTAGCGCTCTATGATTCGCTGCTCGATCCCGTAGTGGTGTTGTTTTCCGTCCCGCTCTCCCTGATTGGCGCTTTTCTCGCCCTGGCGTTGACGATGAACAACCTGACCATATTCAGTATTATCGGATTGATTGTGCTGATTGGTTTGGTGTCCAAAAATGCCATTTTGCTCATTGATTTTGCCAAACGTATGCGGCGCGAGCAAAACGTGGCGATGTTCGACGCTCTCATGGAAGCCGGCAAAGCAAGGCTGCGCCCCATCCTGATGACCTCGTTCTCCACCATTTTCGGCATGTTGCCTGTCGCGATGGCGGCGGGCAACGGAGCGGAACTGAAAAACGGCATGGCCTGGGTAGTTATCGGCGGACTGACAAGCTCCATGATACTGACGCTGGTCGTAGTGCCGGTGGTCTATCTGGCGGTTGAGAAAATGAGAAGCAAGGAATTGAGAGTTGAGAATTGAGAGTTGGCGTGCTGAAACATACATTTTAATGCGTTGACTCTGGAATTAATTGGCGTATGATTCGATTAACCGGATTTTATGCATACCTTTGTTCTTTCGCAAGGTATGCAGTATGGATAGAATCCGCTTGAAAGATAAAGAGTTTGAATTGTTTATCCCTGAAAAGGAGATATTGGAAGCTATTGAAAAGGTAGCTGTCAGGATAGAAAAGGATGTGGCCGGGGTGAACCCTCTGTTCGTCGGCGTATTGAATGGCGCGTTTATGTTTATCGCAGATTTGATGCGCTATCTGAATGGGCCGTATGAACTTACGTTTGCACGTTATTCCTCCTATCATGGAACCCATACGACCGGTATGGTACATGAGGTGATGCCGGTAAAGGCGGACTTTGCCGGCAGGGTGGTTATTTTGCTGGAGGATATCGTCGATACGGGCTTTACGATGCAATTCGTTATGAACAAGCTGAAAGCAGAGGGGGCGAAAGAGGTCAGGCTGGCCACCATGCTCTTTAAGCCGGAGGCGTTGAAGTGCGATTTGACGCCCGACTATGTAGGCTTGGAGATTCCGAACGATTTTATTGTGGGCTACGGGCTGGATTACGACGAACAGGGACGCGCCTACCGGGATATCTATCGCATCGTTGCGGAGTAAGATTAGGTTATACAAATAAGAATAAATGATTGTAGTATGTTGAACGTGGTAATTTTTGGCGCTCCCGGATCAGGAAAGGGGACACAAAGCGAGTTGATCATGAAGGAGTTTGAGTTGGATCATATTTCGACGGGAGAGGTTTTGCGCAATGAAATCAGGGAGGGTACCGAACTGGGTAAGATTGCGGACGAATATATATCGAAAGGGCAGTTGCTTCCGGACGAATTGATCATTGATATACTGGGCAAGGAACTGGACGGAAAGAAAGACAGCAAAGGGGTTGTCTTTGACGGGTTTCCCCGTACCATCCCACAGGCGAAAGCGCTGAAAAAGATGTTGAACGAACGGGGGACGGATGTCGCCGTCATGCTGGATCTGCATGTGGAAGAGGACGAACTTGTCCGCCGTATACTGGAGCGCGGCAAGCTCTCCGGACGGCAGGACGATAACCTGGAAACGATCAAATCCCGCCTGGAGGTGTATCATAACCAGACCGCTCCCCTGGCCGGCTATTACCGGGAAGAGGGGACGTATCATGCCATCAGGGGAGGAGGGACGATAGAGGACATCTTCGGCCTGATCAAAAAGAAATTGGATAGTTTAGTAACGGATTCTCAAGACACACAGGCGCATGGCTGAATCAAACTTTATAGATCACGTCAAGATTTATTGCCGGTCGGGGAAAGGCGGCAGGGGATCGTCCCATTTCCGGCGGGAAAAGTATATCCCCAAAGGCGGCCCGGACGGTGGCGACGGCGGACGGGGCGGCCACGTCTATCTGCGTGGAAACCGGAACTACTGGACGCTGCTTCACCTGAAGTATGAACGGCACGTATTGGCCACGAACGGGGAGGGCGGAAGCGCAAAACGCAGTTCGGGTAAAGACGGTGAAGACAGGGTGATCGAAGTCCCCTGCGGAACGGTGGTTTACGATGCCGTGACGGGTGAGTATATCTGCGACGTGGTCGAAGACGGGCAGGACATCCTCCTGCTGAAAGGCGGCAGGGGCGGACTGGGTAACTGGAACTTCAAAACGTCGACCAACCAGGCTCCCCGGTATGCACAGCCGGGCGAACCGGCGGAGGAGCGCGAGATTATATGCCAACTGAAGCTGTTGGCCGACGTCGGGCTGGTCGGTTTCCCCAATGCGGGTAAATCCACGTTGCTGTCTGTCGTTTCGGCGGCCAAGCCAAAGATTGCCGATTACCCGTTTACCACGTTGGAGCCCAACCTGGGTATTGTCGGGTACAGGGACAACCGCTCGTTCGTCATGGCCGACATCCCCGGTATCATCGAGGGAGCCAGCGAGGGGAAAGGCCTTGGGCTGCGTTTTCTCCGGCATATCGAACGTAATTCGTTGCTGCTTTTTATGATTCCGGGCGATTCCGCCGACATCAGAAAGGAGTACGGGATACTGCATAACGAGCTGGTGAAGTATAATCCCGAGCTGTTGAACAAGAGCCGCGTATTGGCCATCACGAAGAGCGACCTGCTGGACGAAGAGCTGATGAAAGCTCTGTCGGGGGATTTGCCGGAAGATGTGCCCCACCTCTTTATTTCATCCGTTACCCAAACGGGGATTGACGAATTAAAGGATTTGCTGTGGCATGAATTGAACAGGGAGACGTTCCATGAGGCGGAATCCATCGTGCATAAGGACTTGGATGTGAGCCTCCTTTCCCCTGACGAGGAGGAGGAGGAGAATGTGTTATAAAGTTAAAATAGCATTTTCGTGACCAACCTTTCGTAGAAATCAATACATTTGCCTCGTGATAATTTTGTAAAAAACCAAAAAAAATGATTGATTTAATTGGAACAAATGCCGGCCTTGTCTGGAATGGATTGAATGAGGGCGGCAAAATGAGCGTGAAAGAGGTAAAGAGAGCAACCAAGATCAGGACAGAAAAAGATCTGTACGCTGCATTGGGTTGGTTGGCAAAAGAGGGCAAAGTGGCCTTTGAAGAGATTGAAGGGGAAATCTTTGTTTCGCTTGTCTAAAACGGATATTGCAGAGGCGCCAGGTGCGAAATGTACCCTCCCCGGAGGGTGCAATGCAGGGCGTCTCTGCAATGTTGTTTTGGCGCCGTTTAAAAATAATTAAAAGACATCTTGTTAATCTCAATACTAAAAAGTACTTTTGTGTAGAATTTGGTGTGAAATGACCGATGAACAGAAAAATTTGCTCGCTGTATTTGAAGTAAGGGTTCGGGATTTGATGGCTTTTTGCGACCGGCAAAAGCTGAAAATAGACGAGCTTACCGATCTTTTGGGCTCTAAGGAAAGGGAGCTGGAGCAGGCATTGAAGACAATCGGGGAGTTGAAGGCCAAATGCGACAGTATGTTGACGGCGCGTGTCGTTTCGGTGCATGAAAAAGAGGTGGGAAGCGCCCGGATGCGACTGTCGAAGTTAGTGCGGGAAGTAGATAAGTGCATTGCATTGTTAAATGAATAGAGGCGATGGACGGAGAGAAATTTCTTATACATTTAGAAGTAGCCGGAAAGGATTACGGGCTTTGGATCAATCGGAACGACGAGCGTGAAGAGCAGTTGCTGCGCGATGCCGCCCGGCAGATTAAGAACAAGGTCATCCAATACCGGCAGCATTTCTCAAATTCAAAGATTGATGTAAAGGATACGTTAGCCATGGTTTCGCTTCAGTTGTCGCGGGAGAATCTACAACTGGAAGAACGGAATGACACCAGCCCTTTTACGGAAAAGTTGCAACAGCTGATCGACGACTTGGAGCGCTACTTAAAGAATACCTGAATTTATGTATAAATATTGACTTTAATTGATTAGTAAAATTAGTAAAAATGGAAATGTATATCATCATATCAATAATGACCTTTCTGGTAGGAGGGTCGTTGACTTATGTGGGGATGCGTTTTCTTTTCAAAAACAAGTACAATTCCGTACTGAGGGAAGCTGAAAAGGAAGCGGAAGTAATTAAAAAGAATAAGCTGCTGGAGGTAAAGGAGAAGTTCCTGCATCTCAAAGCCGACCTGGAAAAGCAGGTATCCGCCCGTAACGCAAAGATACAGTCGATCGAAGCGAAGCTGAAGCAAAAAGAGCAGGCCGTCAACCAACGGCACGAAGACCTCCAGCGCAAGAGTCATGAAGCGGACAACGTAAAAGAGAGCCTGACGGCACAGCTTGAGCTGCTTGAACGGAAGAAGCTGGATCTGGACAAACTGCATCAGAAGCAGGTGGAGCAATTGGAGGTTCTCTCCGGCCTGTCGGCGGAAGAGGCCAAGAAGCGGTTGCTCGAATCATTGAAAGAAGAGGCGCAATCGCAAGCGTCTTCCTATGTCAGCGAGATCATGGAAGAGGCCAAGATGACGGCGAACAAGGAGGCCAAAAAGATCATTATCCAGTCCATTCAGCGGGTAGCGACCGAGACCGCCATAGAGAACTCGATCACCGTATTCCATATCGAATCGGACGAGATAAAGGGGCGTATTATCGGGCGTGAGGGACGGAACATCCGGGCATTGGAGGCCGCTACGGGGATTGAGATCGTGGTGGATGATACGCCGGAGGCGATCGTCCTTTCGGGGTTCGATCCGGTGCGCCGAGAAGTCGCCCGCCTGGCTTTACACCAGTTGGTACAGGACGGTCGTATCCACCCCGCCCGTATCGAAGAGGTCGTCACCAAAGTGCGCAAGCAGGTGGAAGAAGAGGTGGTGGAAATCGGTAAACGTACGGTCATTGACCTGGGGGTACATGGTTTACACCCTGAACTGATCCGGATGATCGGTAAAATGAAGTACCGCTCTTCATACGGACAGAACCTGTTGCAGCATGCGCGGGAGACGGCCAACCTGTGCGCCGTTATGGCATCCGAATTAGGCCTCAACCCGAAGAAAGCGAAGCGTGCCGGCCTGTTGCACGATATAGGCAAGGTACCCGATGACGAACCGGAATTGCCGCACGCCATCCTGGGGATGAAGCTGTGTGAGAAATACAAGGAGAAGCCCGACATTTGCAATGCCGTAGGCGCTCACCATGATGAAACGGAGATGCAGACGCTGCTGGCTCCTATCGTTCAGGTATGCGACGCTATTTCAGGCGCACGTCCGGGCGCACGCCGCGAGATTGTGGAGGCCTATATCAAACGGTTGAACGACCTGGAACAGTTAGCCCTGGCCTATCCCGGCGTCATGAAGACGTATGCGATCCAGGCCGGCAGGGAGCTGCGTGTCATCGTCGGCGCCGATAAGATTGACGACAAGGAGACGGAAAACCTGTCCAATGAGATAGCGAAAAAGATTCAGGACGAAATGACCTATCCCGGACAGGTCAAGATAACGGTCATCCGCGAAACACGCTCAGTCAGTTACGCAAAATAACAATACGCATATTCTTTGCGAGTAACGAAAAGCAAAATCTCCCCCGGGAGGTTTTGCTTTTTTTGATTGTACGAATACCCCGTGCGCTTCCGAGCGGGGTGTGATGGGAAACAGAATATACAATAGTGTAGCCGGACGTACACAATTGTGTAGCCGGACACAGACAATAGTGTAGTCCGGACTGGACAATAGTGTAGCCGGAGCTACACTATTGTGTAAAACCGGAAATAGCTCCCGAGCAAATAAAAATAGCTCCCGTCTGAAAAAAAATAGCTCCCGTCCCATTTAGAATAGCTCCCGTCCGAATAAAAGGGGGCTTGGCGCCATCATTGCGAGTCCCCAATAAACCAGGTCTATCAAAAAGGGGAAATGACGGCGATTGCGTTGTTTTCCAGCCGATTACAATCAAGTAGTATCCGTCATTGCGAGTACCCAATAAACCAGGTTTATCAAAAAGGGGGAATGACGAGAATTGATTGATTTTTAGCCGATTGTAAATTCTCGTCATTATAAACGCAGTGAAGCAATC
>JAISRY010000155.1 GCA_031273385.1 Tannerellaceae bacterium
AGCGAATAATAAAGTTGTCCTCGCGCTGATCGGAGCAGGTGGGCGCGGGACACAGGTCATTCTCGGCATGAAGCAATGCACCGAAAACGTCGAAGTGAAGTACGTCTGCGACGTCGACGGCGAACGGGGCGGAAACGCCATACAGGAGCTGTCAGCGTTGCAGGGCTTCGCGCCGGAGAAGGTGGCCGATATGCGGAGGGTATTTGACGACAGGGATGTGGATGCCGTCGTCGTCACCACGCCGGAGCATTGGCATGCGTTGGCGACCATCCGGGCATGCGAGGCGGGAAAAGATGTGTACGTCGAAAAGAATGTCTGCCTCACGCTCGAAGAGGGGAGGAAGATGATCGACGCAGCCGCCCGCAACAAGTCTATCATACAATGCGGCACTCAAAACCGGAGCGGCGACTATGCGTCGGCGGCAAGGGACTACATCGCTTCGGGCGAACTGGGCGCCATTGTCACCGTCAAAGCCTACTGTATGCTGCCCGGAACGCGCGAGTGGATACTGAAACCCGACAGCCCCGTCCCCGATGGACTGGACTGGGATCAGTGGCTCGGCCCGGCGGAGAAAGTACCCTACAACGTATCCCGCCACAAGGCCTGGTCTGACTGGTGGGCTTATTCGGGAGGCGCGTCCATGTCGGGCGACGCTTCGCATGTGATCGACCTGGCGCGTATGGCGTTGGGCGACCCCGGGCTGCCAAGTGCGGTATACTGCGCCGGCGGCAGGGTGATCTTCAACGACCGGCGCGACATCCCCGACAACCAGACAGTCGTCTTCGATATGGGCGCCTACCCCATCACGCTCGAAGCTTCGCAGTATGGGAATTATATGGCCAAAACGCCACAGGAGGTGCGTTTCAGCGATCAGTTCCCGGAATGGAGGAACAACGCCACACGTATCGAAATATATGGAACCAAAGGATTGATGTTTCTCGGCCGCCATGGCGGTGGATGGCAGGTCTTCGGCAAAGATATGGCAGTGCTGGCCGAAAAGCCCGGCTATTTCCCCGACGAACTGCACCAACGTAATTTCATCGAATCCATCCGCACGCGGAAAGCGCCCAACGCCCCCATCGAGCAGGGCGTCATCAGCGCCTCCATGATCAATCTCGCCAACCTCTCCTACCGCTCCGGTAAAAAGGTGTTGGGCATTGATCCTGAGACAGGTGCGGTGACGGGAAACGAGGAAGCCGCCACGTTGGATAACCGCTTTTACAGGGAGGGATACAGGCTTTGAAAAAGAGAAGATTATTTCCGACAGGAAAGGCCGTATGGATGGTGATAGCGGGGTTTGTTGTGATTGCAGGAGCGATGGCGGGCTATATCATCCGGCAGACGAAAAACCGCGTACAGATTGAATTTGATATTCACATAAACAAAGAGGCCATCTATTTGTCGACCTACGCAGAACCGCCTCAATTTGCCATTTGGCTTGAGGATCCGGAGAGCGGTAAGCGGGAGCAGGTGTTCGTGACCTACCGCGGAGGAAGCGGTGACTGGGAGGGCAAAGCGGATGTCCCGGTAGCGATTCCGCGTTGGACGACGGTATTCCAAGACGGCAAACAGACGCCGAACGATGCCGTATCGGGCGCCACGCCAAGGGATGAGTATTTCCGTGTACGCATCGAGGTGCGCCCCGGCTCGCGGTGGATTTGCTGGATCGAAATGAACCTGGCCGGCGACTACAACGAATACTACCCCCAATTCAACCGCGTCACCAAAGAAGAAGACGAATTTTCGTGCGGACAGCCCGCCTTGCTCTACCGGGCGGACATCGAAGCGACGAAAGGGAACTACTATCTTCCGCAGATCGAATCCATGTCGCTTTGGAACAACGGCGAGAATACCCTTCTCCCTTTAGATTCGACGATCACCACCGCACAACAGGTCTTTGACGAGATCAGCGTACGGATCGTCGAACCCAAACCGGTGATTATTAATTTGAATCAGGTAGACCAACAGGATGTTTTAAAATAAACACATATAAACAACGTACCATGAAGAAGATAAATCTTGGAAAATCCGATATTCCGGTATCGGTCATGACAATCGGCTGCTGGCCATTCGGCGGTGGCGAATACTGGGGCGAACAGTCGCAGAAAGATGTGGATCGTGTCGTGCATGCCGCCCTCGACCTGGGAGTCAATGCATTCGATACGGCGGAGATGTACAACAACGGGGAGAGCGAACGTTCGCTGGGCAAAGCACTCAAAGGACGCAGGAACGAAGCCGTCGTCATCTCGAAAATCAGCCCGTCGAACTGCCGCCATGTCCGCAAACACTGTATCGAAAGCCTGCAACGGCTCGGCATGGACTACCTCGACTCCTATATGCTCCACTGGCCTATCAACAAGCTGGCGGTCGAACATTTTACTTCCGACAAAAGCGTCATCGAACAACCGCCGACGGTGGAAGAGGCCTACGCCCAGCTCGACGAACTGAAAAAAGAGGGGCTGATCCGTTCCATCGGAATGAGTAACTTCGGACGCACGCAAATGGAAGAGGTCGTCAAAACCGGCGTACAGGTGGACGTCAACGAAATGTCCTACAATATCGTCTCGCGCGCCATCGAAGCCGAAATCGCACCCTATTGCATCGAACACAAGATCAGCATCATCGGCTCGATGGGTTTGCAGCAGGGATTGCTGGCCGGCATCTACAAGACGCCCGGCGACATCCCCAAACACCAGGCTCATTCGCGCCATTTCCCCGATTACCGCGGCGGAGGCACGTCGCGTCACGGAGAGGAGGGCGCAGAAAAGGAGATATTCGAGGCCATAGACCGGTTGCGCGAAATCGCCGACAGC
The DNA here is from genome assembly GCA_031273385.1 of Tannerellaceae bacterium. Classification (GTDB taxonomy): domain Bacteria; phylum Bacteroidota; class Bacteroidia; order Bacteroidales; family Tannerellaceae; genus DFXE01. The sequence continues at coordinate 2,814 of JAISRY010000155.1, forward strand.
CTGCATATACACATCGCACAGCTGGCGATTGCATGGATACTGAAAAAGCCCTTTATGACCTCCACCCTTGTCGGGTCGCGTAATATCGAAGAGCTGAAAATAAACGTGGAAGCCTGTTCGCTGACCCTCCCCGACGGGATAGAAGCCCTGATTGACGAAATCAGCCAACCGGTGCTTGACATACTGGGCAACAACCCCGACTATTACGAACACTCCTCAAAAAGTAGAATATTCTAATTAATACATTGACATTATGTTACAAGGAATCAAACCACACATCTCGCCCGAACTCCTGAAGATACTGATGGAGATGGGGCATGGCGATGAGCTCGTTTTCGGCGACAGCAATTTCCCTGCCGCCTCGCACGCCCAACGCCTCGTCCGCGCCGACGGACACAGTATCACCACGTTGCTGGATGCCATATTGCCGCTTTTCCCGCTTGATTATGCGGTCGACTTTACGGCGCTGCTGATGGCCTACTGCGGTGACAGGGAACCGCTCGTCTGGAGCAGGTACAGGCAGCTACTTGGCGCGTACCCCAACGGCGACAAGCCGCTGCAGACGCTGACGAAGCCCGAATTTTACGAACGATCCACAAAAGCGTACTGCGTAGTGGCGACGAGCGAAGCCGAGAGTTTCGCCAACCTGATTATCCGCAAAGGTGTTGTTAAATAAATAGGAGGACGTTACCATGAAAATAGAAAAACTGGAATTGTTTAAAGTACCGCCGCGGTGGTTGTTTCTGAAAATCACCACCGACGACGGATTTACCGGTTGGGGCGAACCGGTGGTCGAAGGGCGCGCCGATACGGTAGAAGCCGCCGTGAAAGAGTTGTCGCCCTACCTGATCGGCCGAGACGCTTCGCAGATAGAAGATATATGGCAGACGCTGTACCGTGGCGGATTCTACCGCGGCGGCCCGATCCTGAGCAGCGCCATATCGGGTATCGACGAAGCCCTGTGGGACATCAAAGGGAAAGCGACCGGACTGTCCGTCTACAATCTTCTCGGAGGTGCGGTGCGTACCAAGATGATGGTCTACCAATGGATCGGCGGCGACCGTCCATCGGATGTGGCGGCGGCGGCAAAGGAGAAGCAGCTATCCGGACTGAAAGCCATAAAGATGAACGGCACCGAAGAACTGGAGTGGATCGACTCTTTCGGCAAGATAGACGAAGTGGTGGAACGGGTATCCGGTATCCGCGAAGCGTGCGGAAAGGAGTTCGGTATCGGGATAGATTTCCACGGACGGGTGCATAAAACGATGGC
>JAISRY010000213.1 GCA_031273385.1 Tannerellaceae bacterium
CTTATGCTTCTTTTAGCTGCTTTTTTTGATCCGAGACTACAAACATAGGAACTCCGATCGCACCCGCCTGCCCTTTCGATCGGAGGTGTCTCCACTCGCTGCGCTCGGTCGACATGACGTTCTCCCGCTCGGTACCCCTAACGGGATTGCTATCGCCGTTATTTCCCTTTTTGATAAACCAGGTTTATTGGGTACTCGTAATGGCAGGTGGTGTCTTCTTGTCTATTTTTTGTCATATTAGCTGTGCGTAAGCGTGATTTTTCATGTTACAAATTTGATTCTTTTTACTACAAAATTGAACAAAGAGGGCAAAATCACCCCCATATAAAGTTTTGCATTTTTTGCCTTCACTCCTTCACCTTTCGTATAACATGCTGAATGGTAGTTGAATGTGGTGAAGGGAAGGTGAAGGGAGGTGAAGGATAGTGAACGGGATGCTGAGGAGCCAAGTTTTTGTCTTATCGTATAAATTATCAAATATAAGATCCCGGTGTCGACAAAAACGAATGTCGATTGATCATCGAAAATTATACAATAAGAACAGGTAGGGCTCCTCGCTACCCTGCCTTCACCTGCCTTCACCTTCCCTTCACCACATCCAACTACCATTCAGCATGTTACACAAAAGGTGAAGGAGTGAAGGCAAAAAATAGAGAACTTTCCTGGGGGAGGTCGTTTTTGGCCATTTCTGCCGATTTGCAGAGAACCGGTATGGCTTACAAATTCTACAATAACGATAAAACCCCGAATCCGCTATCACTTTCAACGGGACGGGAGCTATTCCAAACGGGACGGGAGCTATTTTTAGTTGGTCGGGAGCTATATTTTTTCGGACGGGAGCCATTTCCGGTTCTACACTATTGTATAGACCCCGCTACACTATTGTGTTGCTCCGGCTACACAACTGTGTAGGCCTGACTACACAATTGTCTGTCTCCGACTATACAATTGTGTAGATTCGGCGGCATATAGGCATACCCCATCTCCCTCCCCTGTGACTTTTTTTTTCAGAGAAAATCCAATAGAACTTTTTTAATTGAAGTAGGATTAGCGCTACTCTAATTATTTAAACTATTTTTGTCATGCCGGAAAAGGTTAAAAACATTCATACGTGAACACTATCGTTAAAACGCAACTAAAGTTAATGCAAAGTAGATATGGGAATTCTTTGTACTTTATTCCGTTATATCAATTAGGGATAGGCGTTTATTACTTTTTGGGATTTTCTGCGGGTGGCTTAATTGCATGGAACTTTATAGGTGAGGGGTATTTGACACAATCTGTTTATGAACAGCTTGTTGTTATTGCCTCTTTTTTGTGCCTCTTTTTTTTCAAGAAAGAAAAACAATACGCTTTAGTTCCATATATGACGAAATTAACCGTTTCCAAGATTAGGTATTATGTTTTAGTAAGAGAGCTGTTTTCCGGATTCAATTTTATTTTATTTCCCCTCGTTGGTTCTCTGCTGTTTTTGTCGAATACCATTGAACGTTCAGCCAGAACATACGTTTCTTTGTTTCTATGTTTATGGCTAATGGGTTTGTTGTTGAATCTATTGACAAGGATCATTAAATTTGTCTGTATCAGATATAAGTTGGTTTTTATTACGATCTTGGGTATTGTGCTGGCATATAGCATCATTCTTATCCGGTTTTATCGGACTGAGACTGTTTTTTCGTATTCAAACGTTCTTGATAACGGCTTTTATGCTGTCGTATTACTGACCGGCATCCTGCTTTTGATTCCGGGCTACTTTTATGTCATTAAACAGGAGTTCTATCAGGTGTACGAGGGGAATCATTTGGTTCGCAAAGCGATTCACCACTTTAATCCAAGGCTGATTTCATCACATATTTTCAGCAAAATGCTGCTATTGCAATATTTGCGCTGCAAATCATTCAGGAAGTTTTCAACGCCAATGCTTTCTTATGCAATAGGAGGAATCGTATGCTTTCTCATTTTTGACCTGAAATTAGTAGGATTGGGCATATTTCTGAACGTCTACACATTTATTATACTCCCGTTTACAATCTATTTGAGTTCAAATTATTTCGATGGGTTATATACGAAGCCGATTTCAATCCGGTCGCTATTGTTCAGCTCTTTTTATATCCATATTATTATAACGACCATTCTATTTCTCATGCTGTTGGTTTTCGTAGCGATGTATGACAGATCAACGATATTGCCTTTACTATCATTGTATGTATACACATCCGGCCCGATGGCGTTACTCCTGTTACATAATATCTTGTTTGCGCAAAGATTCGACCTGTTTCCCGTTCAGTCGGATTTTACTATCCAACGGACATTCGCACAGAAAGTGACAGGCGTTATTTCCGCTGCCTCTTTATTGGGGTGTGCTGCTATTATTTATTCCTTTTCAACGACCGGTTGTTATATCATTCTTTCAATAAGCATAATGATACTGATGACCTATTCTTATTGGATTCATTTTTTATATCGGAAATTCTCACAAAGAAAATATCAAATAATGGAAAATCTACGAAAAGTTTAATGCTATGGATGTTGTAAGTATAACGAATTTGCAAAAGGCATACAATAAAGTTACCGTTGTCGATATCCCTTTGCTCAACATTCAGCAAGGAGAGATCGTGGGTGTTGTCGGAAATAATGGAGCCGGAAAAACCACATTACTCCGGTTGTGTTTAGATTTGATCAAGGCTACGAAAGGAACGGTAAGGTTGAATGGGGCTGACGTCCCGAATGATGATTGCTGGAAAAAAGTAACCGGCTCCTATTTGGATACTCACTTTTTATTGGAATTCCTGACCGCGAAAGAATTTCTGTACTTTACAGGAGAGGCCTATCGTTTATCTCATGCAGAGATTGACAGACGGGAGATGATGTTTAAGAAACTGATGACGGATGAAATTACGGGCAATGAAAAATATATCCATGAATTATCCTCGGGGAACAAGCAAAAAATCGGTATCGTGTCGGCAATGATCATTTACCCGGAAATCCTGATATTGGACGAACCGTTTAATTTTTTAGACCCTACATCCCAATTCGAATTAAAAAGACTTTTGAAAGCGTTGAATACGGCACACAAAACAACGATTATTGTTTCCAGCCATAATATAGAACATATCATAGATTTATCGTCACGCGTTATTTTAATGGAGAAAGGCCGGATAGCCAAAGACAGGAGCAATGATGACAAAGATGTCGAGAATGAATTGCGTTGTTACTTTGAATTATTCGATAAAGATTAATTTTTTCGGTAAAAAAGGTGTTATCCTGTTTATAATGATTACTTTTATACATTGATATTAGATAATAAATAAATTCTCTGCTTATGAAGACATTTTATGTGTATGCGGCCATCGCTTTTTTGTCTGCTAATAGCTTGCCGGGTAAGGCGCAGCAGATTTTTAATGGACAAATCAATGTTCCGTGTGAGTTGAAGCTGGAAGACAATTCCTTGATATTAACTATGGACATTGATCTGAAAAAGCTTAAAATCAACAAAGACCGTACCCTTACCCTCACGCCTATCCTGGTGGGGGACGAAAAGACGGTCGAATTTCCTCCGGTGCTGATCAACGGGAAGAAACGCCACAAGGCGTATGAGAAAGCTGTGGCCAGGGGCGAGGAAGATACCTTCAGCGAGGTTGAGCCTTATGCGGTCGTAACCCCCGGCAAAAAGGCGAACACCGTCTATTACACCTATGAGGTGCCATACGAAAAGTGGATGGACAGGGCTAACCTGGATATGGAAGAGGAGCTGTGCGGATGCGGGAAGTTCTCGCCCGAACTGATCGTCGAAAGGCTTGTCGACTGGGCTTCCGAAGAGGAATATGCAGAGGAAGAGGAAGAGCCTGCGTATGAGATAACGCCCGTCGTCGCTTATGTACAGCCCAAGGCCGATGCGCAGAAACAGGGCAGCGAGCAATGGGAGGCTTTCCTTGACTTTCCATCGGCCAAAACCGCTATCTTGCCGGATTATGGGAACAACCCGGAGGAGCTGGGCAAGCTGCGGAACCGGCTGAATACGATCAAGAACGATCCCAGCCTGAGCGTCACCCTTATTGAGATCACCGGTTATGCGTCGCCGGACGGGCGGTTCGACGCGAACGACCGCCTGGCGAGGGCGCGGGCGCAGGCTTTAGCCGAATACCTCTCTTCAAACCTGACGTTCCCCGAAGAGGTCTACCAGGTGAAATGGGGGGGAGAGGACTGGAGGGGATTGCTCAAGATGGTGGAGCGTTCGGATATCAGTCCAAAGAACCAGCTTATGTCGATCATTAAGTTTACCCCTCCCGAGAAGCGGAAACAGCAGTTGATGTCGTGGGCGGGCGGCGTTCCGTACAGGATTATGGAAAGGCAGTTTTTCCCCCGCTTGCGCAGGGTCGTTTGCCGGATAGAATATACCGGATCGCAGCCTGAGGGCAACAAGGCCTCCAACCTGAACCTGGCTGCCGACGCGCTGAAAGCAAAAGACGTGGAACGGGCGGAAAAGTACCTGGAGCTTGCCGAGGACGATTCGCCGGAGTATACCAACAACCTGGGCGTCCTGTTCCTCTTGCACGAGGATTACGCGACGGCGAGGAAGATGTTTACCCAAGCGGCCAAGCAGGGGCTTGAAGCGGCCAGGCAGAACCTGGAGCTGTTGGACGGGCTGGAATGACGCCCTCCGGCTGTTACCGGTCGGCCGAGCGTACCTCGAATTGTATCCTCCGCTGATTTCCCCAGCTGTCGACGAGCGTCAGGAGATGTTTCCCGGCTTCTACGCGGCAGGCTATCTGGTGGTTGTCGCGGGTTTCGCCGACGTAGAGGCCGTCGATGTGCCAGTATATGCCGGCTTCCCTCCGGGCGTGGGCTGCGCGGAAAATAAACTTTTCCTGTTCGCCGGTAAAGCCTTTGGGCAGGTAAAGGACGGCGTTATGCTCGGGGTAGATGAGGTCTATCTGCCGGCTTTGTTCCTGTTCGCACTCCGGTTTGATGGGAGGGAGCGGCAGGTAATCCATGTTGTAGTTGCGGTAGTAGTATTCCTGTGCGGGCGGAAGCACGAACCAGGGGCGGGCGATGATTTGGCCGGTCGATTCGCAGGAGCTGTTCACGCGGAAACGGCCATCCGCCGAGAGATGCACCAGGCGGTGGTAGGGGCAATTTCCGGTTTGGTTGCCCGAGCGGGGGATATGGAGCGTGTCCACCGGGCTGCAGATGGCGGAAGCTTTGTAGCCGCTGCTCCGGCAAACGACGGTCTCCTCCAGTTCGTCATACGGGGCATCGAACCACTTGTCGCGGGGAAGAAGCGAGAAGAGGTCGAACAGCGCCGGGGCGGCATACCCCACGCCCGTCAGCCCGGGACGTCCCTCTCCCGAGGCGTTGCCTACCCATACGCCCACCACATAATGCGGCGTCGCGCCGATTGCCCAGCCATCCCTCCCGCCGTAGCTTGTCCCCGTTTTCCACGCGATCCGTTTCATCGACTCGAACTGCTGCCAGTCGGCCTCCTCTTCGGGGCGGCTCAGGTTCGACATGGCTTCGAACGTAAACCAGATCGAGGCGGCGGATAGCGCCGGGCGGCCGGTCAACCGCCGGTCGGCAACGGACAGGATGGGCTCCGCCTCTCCCGCGGGGTAAGGCGTCAGGGGGTGGATGTCTTCCGGGTTGTACCGTCCGTTGTAGCGGCGGTAATGCGACAACGTCCTGGCCATGGAAGCATACATCCCCGCCATATCCCACAGCGTCCCCTCCGCTCCCCCCAGAATCAGCGACGCCCCGTAGTGCTCTTCGGAGAAACGGAGCGTCGTCATCCCCCAGTTTTTGAGCAGCGACATGAAACGTCCCGTTTTATACAGGGAAAGCATCCGTACCAGCGGCACGTTCAGCGAGCGTTCGATGGCGCGGCCGGCCGGGACTGCGCCGTGAAAGGTTTTCGTGTAGTTCTGCGGCATGTAGCCGTTGATGTTCAGCGGTACGTCGGGGATCAGCGTAGATGGGAGGATCAGCCCGTCATGCAGCATGGCGGCAAACAGGAAAGGTTTCAGGATGCTTCCCGTACTGCGCGGGGCGGTGATGATATCGACGTCGGCGCCCCGCTGTCCGTCCGTCCGGAAGCTGACATTCCCGGCATACGCCAGTACTTCGCCCGTTTCGGCATCGGCGATCAGCGCCGCCATATTATAGATGTGGTTGGAGTGGTAGGCGCGGGCATAGCGGTCGACGATGTCCTGCGCCTGCTTTTGTAGCCGCACGTTCAGCGAGGAGACGATCCGCACGCCGGGAGAGCGTTTGGCCAGGCGTTCCAGGAGGTGGGGGGCTTCGTCGGGCAGCGGGAGGGGCGCGTCGGGTAGCGGCTCCATGCAGGCCAGGCCGTACTCCGTTCCGTCGATGACGCCTTTGTCTTTGAGGGCGAGCAGGAGGCGGTTTCGTTTTGTCCGCAGCCGCTCGCGGTTCTTTCCCGGATGGATCAGGGCGGGCGAATTGGGCAGTACGGCGAGCGTCGCGCTTTCCGCCCACGACAGCTCTGCGGCGTTCCGCCCGAAATACCGCCATGCCGCCGTTTCCACCCCCACGACGTTCCCCCCGAAAGGCGCGTGCGAGGCGTAGAGGTTTAGTATCTCCGCCTTGCTGTGCGTCGTTTCCAGAAAGAGCGCCCATAGCGCTTCCACCCCTTTTTCGTAAAGATTCCGCCGGCGGTTGCCTCGTGCCAGGCGTGCCAGCTGCATGGTGAGGGTACTGCCGCCGCTCATCACTTTGCCGGCTTTCACGTTCAGCAGCAGCGCACGGACGACCGCCGCCGGATCGATCCCCGGATGATAAAAGAAACGTTTGTCTTCATACGTGGTGAGGCAGGCGGTCAATTTTTGCGGCAGCGTTTCCGTTGCCGGGAAACGCCATTGCCCATCGGGAGCGATACGCGCCCCCAGCAGCTCCCCCTCGGAGGAATAGAGCAGGGTGGAGCAGGGCGCAGGGAAGAGCGTCCGCGGTATCCACAGGTACACTCCCCCCCACAAAAGGAAAAGGAGAAGGAGAAATAGCGTATATCTTCTGACCCTTTGCATTGTTCGTCTTACAAATATATATACATTTGCAGATAATTAAAGCAGTATCGGACACATGTTGAAGAAATTTATCCTGTTCCTCTGCCTGGCCGGATTGGTATATGCCTACCGGTTTACCAAAGAGGAACGACCCTTTACCGGAGGGGAGCAATCCTTTACAGGAGAGGAACGGCCCTTACTTGGAAACGGGCAGAAAGAGCAGATCATCGAACACGAGGGATTTACGGTTTCGTACAATCCGGAATACAGGATAGCCAATTGGGTGGCCTACGAGCTGACACCGGAGGAGGCGCAGAGCGACTCCGTCGCGCGGTGGAACAAGTTCGCGCCCGATCCGGACGTTGTGGGCCCGACGGCGACAAACGACGATTACCGCAACAGCGGCTACGACCGCGGGCACCTCGCTCCTGCCGGAGATATGAAGTGGTCTGCAAAAGCCATGCGCGAGTCGTTTTATTTCAGTAATATCTGTCCGCAGAACAAGGGATTGAACGGCGGGATGTGGCACAAGCTGGAAAAGCAATGCCGCACATGGGCGGGGCAGCACGGGACGCTCTCGATCGTGACGGGCCCCGTTATCGGGGGCGAGCTGGAGCGGTTGGGCAAAAACCGCGTCGGCATACCGGAGCTGTTTTATAAGGTGATCGGTTGCACCCCGCGGGGCGATACGCCGAAAGGGATCGGTTTCCTGTTTGAGAACAGGAATTACAAAAATACAAGCCTCCGCGTGATGGCGGTGACGGTGGACAGCGTGGAGGCGGTGACGGGGATCGATTTCTTTCCGTCCCTTCCCCGCGAGATACAGGACAGGATGGAATCGGCGGTTGATCCGGCATTTTGGATACTGCGATGAAAGAGCTGATTCAATTACTTAAGAACTTCTTCGGCTATACCTCGTTCCGCCCGTTGCAGGCGGAGGTGATCGAGCGTATTCTCCAGAAAAGGGATTCGCTGGTGCTCATGCCGACGGGCGGCGGGAAATCCATCTGTTTCCAGTTGCCGGCCATCTACCTGCCGGGGACGGCGGTGGTGGTTTCTCCCCTGATCGCCCTGATGAAAGACCAGGTGGGGGGATTGACGGCCAACGGCATACCGGCCGTCGCCCTGAACAGTTCGATGCCGGAAGAGGAGAAGCAGCAGATCAAACAGCGGTGCATACAGGGAAAAGCCAAGCTACTCTATCTCTCGCCGGAGGGGTTGATCGGCGAACTGGACTGGTTGCTGCCGCAGATGAACATCTCCCTGATCGCCATAGACGAGGCGCATTGCGTATCGCACTGGGGGCATGATTTCCGGCCGGAGTATACGCAGCTGGCCGTCCTGAAGGAGCGTTTCCCCGGCGTTCCTGTCGTTGCCCTGACCGCGACGGCCGATAAGATTACCCGCCTGGATATTATGAAACAGTTGAAGCTCGACGATCCGCAGGTCTTTATCTCCTCGTTCGACCGTCCCAACCTATCACTCACCGTCCACCGCGGACTGGGCAAAAAGGAGAAGATCACGGCGATCCTCCACTTTATCAGGGCGCACAAGGAGCAGAGCGGCATTATCTATTGCATGAAAAGAAGCGATACGGAAGAGCTGGCCGGCCTCTTGGCGTCGTACCGCATACCGGCGACCGCCTACCACGCCGGACTCTCCTCCGCGCTGCGCGAAAAGTCGCAGGACGATTTCATCAACGACCGCGTGGAGGTCATCTGCGCCACCATCGCCTTTGGCATGGGTATCGACAAAAGCAATATCCGCTGGGTGATCCATTATAATATGCCGGGCAGCATCGAAAACTACTACCAGGAGATCGGACGCGCCGGACGGGATGGGGTAAAAAGCGATACGCTGCTGTTTTATTCGCTCGGCGACGTGGTGCTGCAACGCCGTTTTGCCGAAGAGAGCGGGCAAAGCGAGGTCAACCTTGAGAAGCTGAACCGGATGCAGCGCTATTGCGAAACCGACGTTTGCCGCCGCCGCATCCTGCTCAGCTACTTCGGGGAAGAGACGGAGCACGACTGCGGCAATTGCGACGTCTGCCGCAACCCTCCCCAGCGCTTCGACGGCAGCGTATTGGTACAGAAAGCCCTCAGCGCGATCCTGCGCACCGGCGAACGCATCGGCATGCAGATGCTGATCGATATCCTCCGCGCTTCGGGCCGCGCCGAACTGATTCACCTCGGCTACCATACGCTCAAGACATACGGCGCAGGCCGCGACCTGCCCTATAAGGCCTGGAAAGAATACCTCTACCAGATGCTCCAACTGGGATACGTCGAGATCGACTACGCCTCGGCGGGGGTGTTGAAAGTCACGCCGCTGGGGCGGAAAGTCCTCTTCGGGGAAAAGCAGGCGTTGCTGGCTACCTACCGCGAGCCGGAAGCGATCGCCCGTCCCGCCAGGGAAAAGCGCGAAAAGAAAGCCTCCCCCAAAGCCCGCCCCATATACCCCGTAAAAGCGGGTACGATCGAAGAGACGCTCATGGACTCGCTACGCCAGCTCCGACGGCAGATCGCCCAACAGGAAAACGTACCGGCCTATATTGTCTTTTCCGATGATGCGTTGGAAGACATGGTCGATAAAAAGCCGCTCACGGCAGGCGCTTTCAGCGACATACGCGGCGTAGGGAAAGTCAAGCTGGAAAAATACGGCAACGTCTTCGTCGCCCTGATCCGGCACATCCTCAACAAAGCCTGAGGAATCCCCTCCGGCAGGGGGGGGAGCGTTATTCCGTCAGGAAACGTTCCGTCAATCCGCCGTAGGCGTCGATGCGGCGGTCGCGGAAGAACGGCCACCAGCGGCGGACATGCTCCGTCCGCTCCAGATCGACCTCGACGACGCACACCTCCTCTTCGTCCGTAGCGCATACGGCCAACAGCTCCCCTTGTTGGCCGGCGGCGAAACTGCTTCCCCAGAAGCGAATCCCGTTCGTCCGCCCCGACGGGTCAGGCTCATACCCGACGCGGTTTACGGCAACCACCGGCAGGTTGTTCGCAATGGCATGTCCGCGCTGTACCGTCATCCAGGCATCCCGTTGGCGTGCCATCTCTTCGTCCGTATCGCTGCTTTCCCATCCGATGGCCGTCGGGTAAATCAGGATGTCGGCCCCCCGCATGGCCATCAGGCGGGCGGCTTCGGGATACCACTGGTCCCAGCAAACCAATACGCCCAACCGCCCGACAGACGTCTGCACCGGCACAAAGCCCAGGTCGCCGGGCGTAAAGTAAAACTTCTCGTAATAGGCCGGATCGTCCGGAATGTGCATCTTACGGTACCTGCCGGCAATGGCGCCGTCCCTGTCGATAACGACCGCCGTATTGTGGTACACGCCGGGCGCACGTTTCTCAAAGAGGGAGAGAACCAACACGACGTTCAGCTCCTTCGCCAACGCGCCGAACCGCTCCGTAGAGGGCCCGGGCACCGGCTCCGCCAAATCGAAACAGGCCGTATCTTCCGTCTGGCGGAAGTAAAGCCCGTTGTGTAACTCCTGCAACACCACCAGTTCGGCCCCCTCCGAGGCGCAACGGGCGACGTTCGCTTTCAGCTTCCCTATCGTAGCCGGATAACCCCGGCTGCCTGTCTGTTGTAGCAATCCTATTTTCATATCTTTTTCGGTCAATTATTCGATAAACCCTGCCGGATACTGCATGGCCACGCAGTGGAGCGAACCGTGCTGTTTGACGAGCGGCAGGCAATTGATGCCAATTATTTCGCGTCCCGGGAACGCCTTTTCCAGCGCTTTGCGGGCTAATTCGTCTCTCTTCGAGCCGTAAAAGGGCAGCAGTACCGCGCCGTTTATGATGAGGAAATTGGCGTATGTCGCCGGAAGCCGCTCCCCCTCCCAGTAGGCCTTGTCGGCCATCGGCAGGGGAATCAGGCGGTAGGGCTTCCCGTTTTCCTGCCGGAACGCTTTCAGCTCTTTTTCCATCTCCGACAATTCCCCGTAATGCTCATCTCTTCTGTCCGTGCACTGTACGTAGGCGATGGTCTCTTCGTCGCAGAAACGGGCTAAGGTGTCGATATGGCTGTCGGTATCGTCTCCCGCCAGGTAGCCGTTTTCCAGCCAGAGGATACGCCGCAGCCCGAACAGCTCTTTCAGGTGATATTCCAATTGCTCCTTCCCGAGGTACTCGTTCCGGTTCACCGAAGCGAGGCACTCTACGGTGGTGAGCAGCGTCCCTTTCCCATCGGTTTCCAGGCTTCCGCCCTCAAGGACGAAAGGCTGCATGTTGACCGCCGCAACGCCGTCGGCAAACGTACCGGCGCGGACGAGCCTGCGGGTAACCAGGTTGTCGAAATGGGCGGGAAACTTCATACCCCATCCGTTAAACACGAAATCATACAGCGTAGGCACGCCGTCTTCAAACACCCCGATACCGCCATGATCCCGCGCCCAGGTATCGTTGGTCTCCATCTCGCGGAAAAGGATACGGCTCTCGTCCACGTCGCCCAACTGTCGGCGCACCTCTTCGGCATCGCGGCAGACAATCAGCAGTTTCTCCCTTTTCACAATCTCTCCCGCAATAGCGGCAAAACAGGGGATCACCTCCGCCAACAGCGGCTTCCAGTCCGTCTCGTCGTGCGGCCAGGTCAACTGGACGGCGCTTTGCGGAGACCATTCGGCAGGGAATACAATTCTATGCTCCATCACATCTCTTTTTCGCCGTAAAAGTAAGCATTTATTTCCGTTTTCAAGCAGGAATGCCCGGAGGGCATGATTTTCATAACCGCAGGTCGCTGACCTGCGGCTACAGGCAACCACACGAATCCGCTGCCTGAAAGGCAGGACAATCTGTTGGGATAAAACAGTCCTGCCTTTCAGGCAGCGCTTTGTGTGGCCGCCTGTCCGCAGGTCGCTGACCTGCGGTTATGAAGATCATGCCCTCCGGGCATAAGAGGCCAACGGCCTTTTTGGGGGCTTCAAAGGCGATCTTAAGGGACTTAAGAAGCTTAAGCATTTTAAGAAGCTTAAGGCGCCTTTGAATGATGAGGGCTTTATAAGAGGGCGGAGAGCGATTTCCGGCCATTGCGAGTACCCAATAAGCAACTTTATCAAAAAGGGAAATGACGGAGATTGTCTGATTTTCATACGATTATGTAAAATGGCGCCCGTCATTGCGAACGCAGTGAAGCAATCCAGAAGTGCGACACACAGACACACCACTGGATTGCTTCACTGCGTTCGCAATGACGGGCACTAAACGTTGATTTCCACACGATTATGATTCGTCGTCATTATAAACGCAATGACGAACACGCTCTTGCCAAAGGCGCTCTTAAGAGACTTAAAATTCTTAAGAATCTTAAAAGGCTTAAGGGCGCCTTTGAATGATGAGGGAAGACTAAGGCTGAAAACTACAGGCACATGCTAATTCAGAAAAGGATGCACCCTCTTTCAGAAAAGGATGCACCCTCTTCCGAAAGAGGATGCACCCTATATATAAATGGCATGTTGAGGGGTGTATGTGACCGGAGGGTCGATTTTCAAGTCAAAGGGGCGCAGTGGCTGAGCTTGTCGCGGCGCCCGAACTTGTCGAAGCCTGAGATATGCCAATCCCATGCAGGAATGCCCGGAGGGCATGATTTTCATAACCGCAGGTCAGCGACCTGCGGCTACGGGCAACCACACGAATCCGCTGCCTGAAAGGCAGGACAATCTGTTGGGATAAAACAGTCCTGCCTTTCAGGCAGCGCTTTGTGTGGTCGCCTGTCCGCAGGTCGCTGACCTGCGGTTATGAAAATCATGCCCTCCGGGCATAAGAGGCCAACGGCCTTTTTGGGGTTTTCGGCCTAAAAAGACGCGAGTGGGGAGGGCTTCAAAGGCGCTCTTAAGAGGCTTAAAATTCTTAAGAATCTTAAGAGGCTTAAGGGCGCCTTTGAATGATGAGGGAATACTAAGGCTGAAAAACCGTGTGTTATAGGCTATTTGCTCTAAGAGCAAACAGGGCTGAAATTGCTCCCGACCTATTTGAAATAGGTCGGGAGCAATTTCAAATAGGTCGGGAGCAAATAAAAATAGCTCCCGTCCCATTTTCAGCGGCTCTTATAGCCCTGAAAATGCCGTCGGACGGGAGCCGTTGTATAGCCGTCACACTACCGTTGCGTCGATGGCAAAAAATGAAACGGCTTTGCCGGACAAAATCACTATTTGATCAAAAAAAGATAGAAAAGCATTGCAAATGACAAATAAATCATATATTTGCATTCTCATGTGCATATTTTCATAACGCGTAGTGATGAAAATGAAAAAAAACTCTATTAGTGACACTAAAAGTCAGATCATAATGAAAACGTCAATTCTCATAAAAACCTTAGGGTTGCAGGCAGCCCTTTTCCTTTGTCTTTCACAAGTAACGGCACGAGATATTTATGTGTCGCCGGCAGGCTCGGCTTCGGGCGACGGTGCAACGATGGGTACGCCGGTCAATTACACCCGCCTCAGATCCATACTGGAAACGATCTCTTCCGGGAGCGTAAACGATTGGAACGTCTATTTCGCCGGAGGGACGTATCCCGTGACGGCCTCCCTCTCGATGTTCAACAACGCGGCATACGACGCGAAAAAGGTCACCTTTTTGGGAATGGGAACGCCCGCCGATCCCGCCATCTTCGACGGGAACGGGTCGAACAACCAACTGCTCAATTTGACGCGGGGGCGCAATGCAGCGGCAAATACCGCCTTTTCCCTGACGATAAGGAATATCGTCGTACAGAATTTCAGCGCGAACAGCGGCAATCACCTGTTTCACGTCGCCGGGGCGTATAATACGCTTCAGCTGGACTCGGTAACCATTACCGGCTGCAACAACCTCGACGGCGTCGCCCGCCTGATCTATCTCAACAACGATAAGGCCCATCTGACCGTTTCCCATAGCAGTATCATACACAACAACAGGACGCACCGGTTGATCGAACTCAACAGGGGCGTCGCCCTGATCTATAACAACACCCTGTCGGGGAATACGTGTCGCGACGATAGGGGGGTATTTTTGGCTGCCGGTAGTGCGGATTGCTTTTACCGGCTATTCAACAATACCCTTTACAATACAGGAAGCATTTACGTGAACACCTCATCGGCTACGGAGGTAGAGCGGATGAGGTTCATCAACAATATCGTCACCGGCGGATCGGCCATAGCAGGTTCCAACGCCGCCAACTCCATCACCGCCACAAACTGTATCAATAATATTATAGGTACGGCCTTTCACGCCTCAGACAACGACAGTCCCGTCTCCCTCCCGGCCTTTGCCGCGGATTTCAGTACGACGCTGACGCGCAGCGTCGCCCCCGGGAAGCAGGTACACCAGGTACTCAACCCATCCGCCGCTTCGCACAGTATTTTTGGGAAAGGCTCTACCCTGGTCGATTTATTCAAGCATACCGGCGTCGCCTTAGCCTACGACCAGGCAGGCGTGCAACGACCGGCTTCGGGAAACATGGCTTTGGGAGCGGTCGAGAAGAATCCGCGGTACATAACGGTCAGGGATCCGCACGTATACCTGCTGGAGAACAGGTACCTGGGCATATCCCGTCCATCGTCCGTGACGATTGATTTGTCGCAGTCCGTCGTGGAAGCTTCGCCGGCATTGGGGGCGCTGTCCTTTGAGCTGGTCGCCCCGACGGCGCTGTCCGTCGGGACGCTCTCCCCCCTGACCGCCGATCATAAAACGACCTTTACGCCGACAGCCAACCTCTTTACCGGCAGCGGCGCGTTCACCTATCATGTCAAATCCGGCAACGCCGTCGTGGCTACCGGAACGATCCCCGTCACCCTCTCCCTCCTCAGCGTACCGTCGCCAGGGTATACCAACCCCTCCGCGTTCAATACCTGCTTCGCCTATATGGGGGCGGTGGAATTTAGCTCGGCCTACCGCTATAAATCCCAGCTGGTACCGGGCAACGGGACGGCTGCCCACGACCGTATGTACGGTTTTTCGATCCCTCTGGTCGGCGACCTGGACGGCGACGGCTATCCGGAAATCGTCGGCATCGGCGCCAATGGCGGAAATACGAACGGAAGCTATAACGCGATCCATATCTACGACGGGCGGTCGGGGGAAAGAAAGGCGCGGCTGTATCTCCCCGGATGCAGCAGCTCGTCGAGCGCCTCCTATACCCATAGCCAATACCATGGATCCCCCTCCATTATGGCGTTGGTCAATTCCGACCCCAAAGTCGACAAGTTCGTAGAGGTGATCGTCGCTTTCCCAAATAGTGGCGGCGATCCTGCCTACCGCGGCAAACTGGCGTCGTTCAACCTCATCCCCACGGTCATAAGGGGCGCGACCGTCACCTATACCATGACCCAGAAGTGGGGCCCGGTACCCTACAACCTCGGCGGCGCGGACGGAAAGGCCGCACAAGGCGCTTACGAGAAGCCGGTTCCGACGGTCGTCGACATCGACGGCGACGGCGTCCCCGAAGTCGTGGTATACAACAACATATTCAATGCGCGAACGGGCGACCTGCTGACGACGCTCGAAAGCCTGAACCATACCGCCCACGTCGGGGCGGATGCCGGCGCCAATACCAACGACCGGAATATCGGTTTCAATTACGTGTATGATATGGACCTGGACGGCGTATACGACGTCGTCGCCGGAGGAAAGGCCTATAAATTGGAGAAAAGGGGCGCCGCCTTTGCCTATACCACGATCGACGCGAACGGCATCCCCGGCGCGACCGTCCCCGACGGACGGACGGGCGTAGCGGATATCAACGGCGACGGCATCCCCGATGTGGTGAACGTGACAAGGGACGGCGCGAGGAGCGAGTCGGATATCCGGATCGTGGTGTGGAACCCGGGGTTTTTCCGGATGACGGCCTATACCCCCTCCGGTACGCCGCTACTCAGTCCGTCGGGAGAATTTATGCGCAATAACGCCCCCCAGCCCTATATCCTGGCCGATGTGACATTCAAGCTGGGACGTAACGGAGGAAACGGCTCCAATTCGTATGTATTCATAGGCGATATCGACGGGCGCGAACAGGTGGTGAACGGAAAGGCGTACCGTTTGCCCGAGATAGCGGTGTTGGCGAGAAAATATACCTACGGAAGCCTGGATCGCCACCCCAACGTCGTAGATATCCCGGCAGCGAACGGAGGCATCTCACCCGCCACCGGCGGAACGACCGTCAGCGCAGGCGTCATCGCCGGACTGACCTGGGATGCCGATCCGGCCGTGACGGACGCCGGCAAGAAATTAAAGCTCTCATTCCTGCTCGAACACCAGGATAACTCCAACAATACCGGATTCACCATGTTCGATTTCGATAACGACGGTAAGCAGGAGATTTGCTACCGGGACGAACAGACCCTGCGTATCATCAAAGCCTCGCGGCCTTATGTCGATGTGAACTATACCGCGCCGGATGTGATTTTATTCAACGAAACCGTCCAGTCGTTCACCGGCTTTGAATATCCCGTCATTGCCGATATCGACAACGACGCGTCCGCCGAAATGGTCGTCATGGGGCATCAGGACGGTAGCGGCCAGTCGCATGGATACATCTATGCCGTAGGCAACGGAGGCGGCGACAAATTCGCCCCGGCGCTACCCGTCTGGAATCAGTTCATGTACGACCCCTTTAAGATCAAGCCAGACCTGACGACGCCGACCGGCCCCGCCGTCAACCGCCTGGATCCCGCCTATACCTTCAAACGGGAGATCAAGAACGCCAACAATCAGGTGGTGGAAACCATCGACGGCTACCGCCCCTTTAACGGTACGCTGACGCAAGCCTCCTATTCCATGGGATTTGAGACGACGCCGGGCGCCACATTGAATTTCGAGCCGATCGTATTCCTGACCGAAGCCTACATCGCCGGCAACGACGATCCCGTGATCGCCAAACGTCCCCTGATCGACCGGTCGGGAAGCCTTACGTACATATATATTAATGTAGGGAACCGGGCAAGTGCGGAAACGGATATCTCCGGCAACACCCCTTTCCTGATCTATAAGAAGAACAAAATCTCGGAAGCGACCGTCGCCCTCAGGGATACGCTGAAGAACCTGCTGCGCGAAAATACGCCGGGGTCATACACCCGTTTCGGCGCGAACACGATATCGCCCGGGCGGGAGTACCGCTTTGCCATACCGCTACCCGTGGGATCAAACGATCCCGACGACATCTATATCGTCCGCCTGGGAGACGACAGCGGCCGCTCGGCGACTCCTCCCTATACCTGGAAATGGCGTTGGGGACTGAACGAAGACCCTGACGGCACATCCGGCAACCCCGCCCGCGGGATAGGGCAGGCGCGCCGCCAGTTCAGGGACTGCGACTGGCAGGATCAATGGGTGAGGGTCGCCGGATACCAGACGATCGACGACGCACAGACCGTGCAGGAGTTCCATTCCATAGAGATTAATATTTGGGATAACGACATCCTGCCGGATGCCTTTTTCGTCAAGCTGCAGATTCCGGCGGCTGACAGTATGCTGATCACCGTTCCGCCCAAGGCCGGATACCTCACCTTTAGCGGAAGCGGAAAAGACAGCCGGATTACCTACCATCACGACGGCAGGGCGCCGCTGCCGAACGCCGTCGATTCGTTCCGCTACAAGGTGAAGTTCTGGGATAATACCAGGAAAGTCTACAGAGAGGACTCCTCTACCGTCTATATCTACCTCCTCGAAAGCGCGGCGGAGGGTTTTTCTACCTGCTATGGTTCCTCTATGACCGTCAAGCTGGCCACGCCGCCGGGCGTATCGTACAGCTGGTACGACAGGACTGGACGGAACTATATCGCCAACGGCTCAGCACTGACGCTGCAAGGCGCCCTGACGGGCGACTCCATCTATTGGATACTGCCGGAAATCAATCCCGACCCCTATCCCGTCGCGTTCCCGAAAGGGCTGCTGACCATCTCGCCGGCGACAGGCCGCACGGGAAATGCCACCATGCGCTGGACGGGAGCCGTCAACCAGGACTGGCGGAATCCCCACAACTGGGTGGAGCTCGGGAACGGCGCAGAGATCCCCGCACGGGTGGCGCCGTCGGGATGCGTGGACGTCATCCTCCCCACCGGCGCCCCCCACTACCCCGAATTGACGAGGCCGGTAAGCTGCAACGACATCACGCTGAAAAACCGCGCCATGATCGCCGCCACCCACCTCCTGACCTACGCCCATGCCACCGTCGAACTGAAGCTGAGCGCCGCGGAACAAGACCGCTTCGTCATGTGGTCTGCCCCCTTGCGAAATACCTATTCGGGCGATTACCATATCACCGACGGTATCCAACCCGTATGGGGAGACGTCTATATGAACCTCTTCCAACAGGCAAATCCCGATTACTCCGGATCCGTCGCCGCAGCGAACATGTTTACCGCCACGTTCGGCAACCTGGCGACGCCGTTACCCCTCGGGAAAGCCTTTAACCTGAAACTCACCCCCACCCGGGCGAACAGGGATTCCGCATTCGTCTTCCCCCGAAAGGCGACCCAATATACCTACGCCGACCGGCCTACGCATACCACCCCCACCCTGGGCAGGACATACAGCGGCCGTTTCATTACCGAAGAGGCCGGAGCCGCCACGTTCGACATGCCCGTCTATGGAGGCGAAGCAGGCCGGACATTGATCCAGGCCGTGAACCCCTTTATGGCCTACCTGAAAGTGAGCGACTTCCTTGCCGCCAACAGCTCAATAGGTAAAGCCTATAAGCTATGGAGCGGCAACGTAAACGAAGACTTTATCGACCTGTTATATACCGGCCCGGCAGGACAAAGATTATTGATCAACGGCGTCGTCCCGGCAGGAAACGTAACCCTGATCCCCCCCTTGCAGGCTTTCTTTGTAGAAAAGGCGAACAGCGGCGCGACGGTCAACTACCTGAAAATGTCCGCCGACTGGACAACCACGAAAGGCGCCTCCTCCTACACCCTGCTGCGTAGCGACGCACAGCCGGAAGAGCGCAACCTGCTGCGGATAAAGGCGACGCAGGGGAACCGTGTCAGCAACGCCCTCCTCTGTTTCGACGAGAACGCCTCGCCGGCCTACCGGGAAACGGAAGACTCCCGCAAACTGTTTTACAAGGATATCCCGCTGTCGGTCTATTCCTTTACCCCGTCAAAAGAGCCGTTGGCGATCAACGCAAACGGAAACTATACCGCCAATACGGGCTTGGGATTGAGGACGGCGGAAGAGGGCGAAGTGAGGCTGGACTTCTCCGGCATAGCTACTTTCGGCCACAACGTCTACCTCGTCGACTACGACCGCAACGGCAAAGCCGTCGAGACCGACCTCCGGCAGACCCCGTATTATACCTTTACCGCCGTAAAGCAGTCCCCCCGCGACACCGCCATCGAACTAAACGACCGCTTCGCCCTCCGCATGGAAATCGCCCCGACGGAAACCGCCCTCATCCCCCCCGCCGAAGCCACCTGGAGCGTATCGGAAAAAGCCGGCGTCATATACATCCGCTCCACCGAGCCAATGAGCAACCTGCAAATATACACCGCCACCGGCGCCCTACTCTACCATACCAACACCCCCTCCACCTCCCACGAGTTCCGCGCCCCCCCTCACCAAACCTACATCATCAAAGCCCAAATAGGCCAAACACAAAAAACACAAAAAATAGTGAATAGCGAATAGTGGATAGTGAATAGTGATGGGAAATAACGACTACATTTGTAGCCTCTATGGAAACGTATCAATTGATTACCGTATTGGGGCCGACCGCTTCGGGGAAAACTTCTTTTGCAGCGGCATTGGCTGCCCGCCTGGATTCGGAAGTCATCAGCGCCGACTCGCGGCAGGTCTACCGCCGGATGACGATCGGGACGGGGAAAGACCTGCAGGACTACACGGTAGGCGGCAGGGCTGTCCCCTATCACCTGATCGATATCTGTGAGCCCGGGTATAAGTACAACCTGTTTGAATACCAGCGCGATTTTCACCAAGCGTATACGGCGATACGCTCGCGCGGGAAACTGCCCATCCTTTGTGGGGGAACGGGGATGTATATCGAAGCCGCCCTGAAAGGGTACAACCTGTTGGACGTGCCGGAAAACCCCTCGTTGCGCGCCTCGCTGAAAGATAAGCCGTTGAAAGAGCTTGAGCAGCTATTGGCCGGTTATAAGACGCTCCACAACAAGACGGACGTCGATACGGCGCAGCGGGCTATCCGCGCTATCGAGATCGAAGAGTATTACCGGTGGAAAACGCCTGCGAAGAATGCCTATCCCCCCATCCATAGCCTGGTCGTCGGGATAGCGATCGACAGGGAGCTGAGGCGTGAGAAGATATCCCGCCGTTTGCGTGCCCGTCTGGACGAGGGGATGGTGGAGGAGGTCGAAGCCATCCTTGCATCGGGCGTTCCTCCCGGCGACCTGATCTATTACGGATTGGAATATAAATACCTGACGCTTTACCTCACCGGTAAGCTTTCCTACAGCGAGATGGCGACGCAGTTGGAGATTGCCATCCACCAGTTTGCCAAGCGGCAGATGACCTGGTTCCGAGGGATGGAGCGGAGAGGGAGCGCGATCCATTGGATAGACGCCGCGCTCCCTACGGAAGAAAAGATCGCACAGGCCCTCACTCTTCTAAAAGGTTGACCTCCCTGATCTGCCCGGTATGCCTGTCGAGGCGGATCGTTTTGATTTCACAAGGCCTGAACGAGCCTTTCCACGTAAAGCCGGCAGCTCCAAAACGAAGCGTCGCGGCAGCCTCCTTGCCAAGCGTCTCCACCATACGGATAATCAGGTCGTCCCCCTCTTCGGCCTCTTTGATGGCGGAGACGGTCACGTTCGGCGCATCCATGTCGAGGAACGAGCCGGACGTAGGCAGCGTCCCGGGATGGATGCCCTGGTAAATCGGGATGGGGGCGGTCATAAACTCTTCGGCGATACGGGGGATGTTGGCCTCTTCCCAGCTTTCGCCGTGGGGTACCAGCAACAGGCGGAATGTCTGTATACCTTGATCCATCCACTCATATTCCCTTTCCGGAACAAGCTCCTTCGGTTCGTGGTGGGCGTACACCGGCGACCGCACAATGGAGATACGCAGGTCGTTTTCCGCTACGCTATAGCCGTACTTGGCGTCATTGACGACGGCAAAGCCGCGCGTTGCACCGTCGCGGCGACCGGTGACGTCCACCCATCTATGCCCCGGGTCTTCGTGGCCGTTGGGCGTCCGGCGGATAAAGCCGTAGGGCGCTTCGTAGGTCGGGACGGGGGATTCCAGATCGACGGGGAAAGAGAATTTAAGCATTTTCAGCCGCTCGTGCCAATCGAGTTTGACCTCGGCCTCTATCCTTCTTGATCCGGCTGTGAGCGACCAGTCGATCGTCAGCGTAGAATGGCCGTAGGTGGTGACGACCCGTATGGTCGCCTGCAAAGGGCCGCGGTGCAGCAGCTTGACGGCGGCATGGCCAAACGAGCCGGTTTCGTCGGAGAAGGCGAGGACGTTGTGGCTCCAGGTATCGCTCGGATCGTCGATCACCACCGCCCTGCAGCCTGTTTCGCCTCCCGCAAAGACCGGCTTACCGGTCTCCTTGTCGAGAATACCGATATTGCCGTCGGGGGAAAAAGTCAGCGTATAATACTCGTTTTCTATCACGCCGTCGTCCGCCAGCGCGGGGTTGGGGGCGGCAAGGGGGGCGCCGCACTGTCTGCCCCTGATCTGGGCGTATCCCATCGGGGGAATGACGGCATGAAGCAAAAGGGTGTGCCGGCCATGCGTCTGCGCCTGCCCGGTGATCCACTGCGACGGCAGGTCGCGCCCCCGGTCGTCGGTAAAACAGGTCTGCCCGCGGTCGGATTCATACCTTATTATTCCTTTATACTCCCACGCATGGGGATTGAAGACGAGCAGGTACCGCGAATCGGGGTCTTCGGCAGCCACCTGCCATTCCAGCTTCTGAAGAGCCATGTAGGTGGTGTCTTCGGCGACGTTCAGGGCGTAGCCGTATCCGTTACGGGCATACTGGTATTGGGATATCAGCGACGTACCGGCCATGCTGTCGTGGAATTGCAGCAAAAGCACCCTTTCCCACGCCTTGGTGAAAGCCTCTTTGGGATAAGCCATTCCCCAATAGACGGAAGCGGCGGCGGCGATCTTCTCGGCCGTCACCAACGCCGTTTCGGCCAGGCGGTTGTTCTTCTTGATGGCGCTTTCTGCCGTATAACAGCCCGGCGCATGGTGTTGCAAATCATCCCGGACAACGGGCAAAAAGCTAAGGTCTTCCCGGCGTATATCCTCGAAATAGCGGTCGACGCTACTGTAAACGATTTGGGGAGCGCCCTTTTCCGCCCTCGCTTCATTGATCACCCGGATATGTGCTTTGGATGGCCCTCCGCCATGATCGCCTACGCCGAAGAACTTCATCATCTTCGGGACGGGATGCTGCGGGGCATACTCCGCCACTTGCCGGAGATCGTCCCTGGTGGTCTTGGCCTCTCCCTGATCCAGGCTGCCGTAATGGTGGTGTATGCGATAGGCCAGTATACGTGTGCCGTCCGGCCCCTCCCACCAGAAGAGGTTGGAGGGCAACGTTTTCTCGCCGCCGCCGGGGCGCATGAAGACATAATCTTCCATGCCCTGTAGCTTGACGATCTGAGGCAGCGTGCCGGCGTGGCCGAACGAGTCGGCATGGAGGGCTACCGTAGCCCGTCGCCCCGTCAGCTTCTGGAGGGTAAGCTGTCCGTACAGCCCTTGCCGCACCATCGCCTCGCCGGACGGGATGTTCATATCCGGCTCGACCCACCAGCCGCCGACAACGTTCCAACGCCCCTCCTCAACCCTCCGGCGTATCTCCGCCAGCATCTCGGGGTCGTTGTCCGCCACCCATCGGTAAAACAACGCCGAACTGGAGGTAAACACCAGGCCGGGCGTCTCTTTCATCCGTTCAAGGGCTGAACGGAACGTACTGTGTACCACAGCCAACCCTTCAGGCCATGCCCACAGCCACACCAGGTCGATATGCGCGTGCCCGATCATATAGATACGATACCTCTTGGCATCTTTAGGCCAGAACGCCGCCGCCGGATGCCCCAGCAGGCTGTTCGCCGGACTCAAAGCCAATGCGCCGGCGCCTATTATGCTCCGGCTGATAAAATCCCTTCTGGAAATAGCGCTTGTTTTCATGTCTGAAATTTAAAGTTAGAAACAAAAGTAAACCATATTCGTTCATAATTCAAACGTATTGATATGAAAAGCCGAAAAGATTCGTAATTTTGCTTTTCTATTTTATTGGTATGATTAAAAACAAAATAATATGTTATTCGGACACGGCGACGACTTTTACAACGTTCAGCATGAAGTGAAGATGAACTTTAGTTCCAACGCCTGGCATGGCGCTAATCTGGAAAATCTGAAAGAGCATTTGATGACTCAATTCGATAAACTCTCCCATTATCCTGACCCGGATGCCTCGGGGCTAAAGCGGTTGCTGGCACGCAGGTTTGAGATAAAAGATGAAAATGTGGTGGTGACAAACGGCTCCGTTACCGCTTTCTACCTCTTGGCGCAAGCCTGGAAAGGGGCGAAGTCGACCATTTTCTTTCCCTCCTTTTCCGAATACGAAGATGCCTGCCGCTTGCATGAACATGAAATCACCTATTTCTCCAATTCGGAAGACCTCTCCGAGCTGTCGCTGAAAGGGCAGGACTTCTGCTGGATAGGCAACCCCAACAATCCGGACGGGAAGCTCATACACCGTACCGAACTGCTGAAACTGATCGCCGCCCACCGGCAGACCACCTTTGTGATTGATCAGGCCTACGCCGCTTTCACGACGGAAGATATGCTGAAAGCCGGCGATCTGAAAGCAAATAAGAACCTGGTCCTGGTACAATCCATTTCAAAGGCCTATAACGTCTCCGGTTTGCGTGTCGGCTATATCATGGCCTCCCCCGCGATCACCAGGGCGGTAAACAAATACCTCATCCCCTGGTCGGTAAACGCCATGGCGATAGAAGCCAGTAAATACATCCTGATACATCCCGCCCAGTTTACCCTGCCGATACGTAAATGGAAACGTGAAACCTCCGAACTGATCTATCAGTTAAGCAAGCTGGACGACCTGGAGGTGATCCCGACCGCCGTCACCTTTTTCCTGGTACGCCTGAAAAAAGGAACGGCTGCCGCCCTGAAGAAGTATCTGTTGGAAAATCACGGTATTTTAATACGGGATGCCTCAAACTTCCATGGACTGGACGAGTCCTATTTGCGCCTCTCCACACAAACGGCTACCGAAAACCAACTGCTGACCGATGCCCTGAAAGGGTGGCTGGAAAGTATATAAATAACACAATCAGACATGCGTGATATCCGTTTCTTCAACACCACAGGCCCCTGCAATCCGGAAGACCATTATATGCTTCCTCCGGCAGACCGCCTGGTGGGCGCTCAATTGCACCGCTATATAAGAGACCAGCTTTATTGGGTGCTGCACGCACCCCGGCAAACCGGAAAGACCACCTTTCTGAAAAGCTGGATGCGCGAAATCAATGCCGGCAGTGAAGCGGTTGCCTGCTATGTCAGCGTGGAG
>JAISRY010000200.1 GCA_031273385.1 Tannerellaceae bacterium
ACGCTTCGTTATGAACGGGAGGTAGACAATGAATATGATCTATTCGCGGTAAAAACACTGTTCAATCAAGAAGTTATAGGATATATCAAACGTGGACACAATGAGGTCTTTAAAGATGATATTGATCATAAGATAAAGATTGAGGTAAAAGAGATTAGAAATACGGCTGAGGATAAACAGTTATTTGTCAGGGTCTATTTGATTTAACACAACAACATGGTCAGGCGTACACTTCATCTTATTTTGTTTTTGTTTCTCTTTGTTTTTGCGGCTTTTGCTGGCTCCGGCGAACTGAAAGAGAAACTGGCAGGGCTGCACGGCATCACATATATCGAACTTCTTGAGTCGGAACATTATGCGGAGAAATACCTGGTGCGTATCATACAACCGGTCGATCATCGACAGCCTGAGGGCGGCACGTTTATGCAGCGGGTCGTCGTTTGTCATGCCGGGTTTGATCGTCCTACGGTCGTCGTGACCGAGGGGTATGGCGGGGCTTATGCGCTGAATCCACATTATGCGGAGGAGCTTTCCCAGTTGTTGGACGCCAACCTCGTTTTCGTCGAGCACCGTTATTTTCTGGAGTCAACGCCCGAGCCGTTGGACTGGAGCTATCTGACGGCGGAGAACGCCGCCTGCGACCTCCATCATATCACCACGACGCTTAAGCGGCTCTATCCCGGGAAATGGATCAGTACGGGGATCAGTAAAGGGGAGCAGGCGACGATGATCTATTGCGCCTATTTTCCCGAAGACGTCGACTTTGCCGTCCCCTACGTCGCCCCCCTGAACCGCGCCGTAGAAGACGGCCGGCAGGAGGCTTTTCTTCGTAAAGTAGGCAGCAGGGCGGAGAGGAAAAAGGTACGGGATTTTCAGACGGAGATACTGAAACGCAAAGAGGCTATGCTGCCTTTATTGGCGGATTTCTGTCGTGAGAAGAGGCTGACGTTCCGGATTCCGCCGGAAGAGGTGTTGGATTATTGTGTGTTGGAATATGCTTTCGCGTTTTGGCAATGGGGGACGCCTGTCGGTGCGATTCCCCCCTTGACGTCAGCCGACGGGGTTTTGTTTTATCACCTGGTTCATGTCAGTAATCCCGATTATTTTGCGGAAGGGCAGCCGAACGGGTCATTCTTCGTACAGGCCGCCCGCGAACTGGGGTATTACGGTTATGACTGCAAGCCCTTTGAGAAATACCTGACCATCAAAAGCAGTAAAGGGTACCTCGAAAAGATCATGCTGCCGGAAACGGCCGGAAGCGTCGGGTTCGATCCGGCGTTATACCACAAGGTGTATGACTTCCTGAAAGAGAACGATCCGAAGATACTCTGGATTTACGGGGAGACGGATCCCTGGAGCGCGACGCGTGTGCCCCGTTTTAAGGGGAAAAGGAACGGGCATATCTATATTCAGCCCCGCGGCAGCCACCGGACGCGCATCCATACGATGCCGCAGGGGATGAGAGAAGAGATCGTCGACCGGCTTCAGGCCTGGCTGGCGGAGTAGGGGGTCAGTCGACCGGCATAAAGTCCAACTGCTTCCGTTCCAGGTTGGCGTTCGCCACCTTTACCGTAATCGAATCGCCCAGGCGGAACTGATACTTCCTGCGGCGGCCTATCAGCCGGTAGTTCTTTTCGTCGAACTCGTAATAATCGTTCTGCAAATCGCGGATAGGGATTAAGCCCTCGCACTTGTTTTCGTTTAGTTCGACATACAATCCCCATTCGGTGACGCCCGATATGACGCCGTCGAAGACCATCCCCAGTTTGTCGCTCATATACTCGACCTGTTTGTATTTGATCGACGCACGTTCGGCGTTGGCCGCCACCTGTTCCATGTGGGAGCTGTGGTCGCACATCTCTTCGTACTTGACTTTCGGGACGCTTCGCCCGTCGGCCATATAGCGTTCCAGCAGGCGGTGAACCATCATATCGGGGTAGCGGCGGATGGGCGACGTGAAGTGGGTGTAGTAGTCGAAGGCCAGGCCATAGTGGCCGGTATTATCCGTCGAGTACTTGGCTTTCTGCATGGCGCGGATGGCCAGCGTTTCGATCAGGTTTTCCTCCGGTTTACCCTGTACGGCGTCCAGCAGGTAGTTGATTCCTTTCGAGACGTCGCTCTTCTTCCCGTCCGTCTTCATCTTATAGCCGAAGCGGCGGACAAAGGTGGCGAAGTTCTCCATCTTTTCGGGGTCCGGCAAATCGTGGATACGGTAGACGAACGTCTTCTTTGCCTTTTCGCGGGTGGCTTTACCGACAAATTCGGCCACCGTCTTATTGGCCAGCAGCATAAACTCTTCGATCAAACGGTTGGCATCCTGCGCTACCTTGAAATGGACGTTCAGGGGTTTCCCTTTCTCGTCGATTTCGAACTTGACCTCATAGCGGTCGAAATTGATGGCGCCATTCCTGAACCGCTGGGCGCGGATCTTTTTGGCCATGGCGTTTAAGGCCAGCAGCTCTATCTTGCAGTCGCCCTTGCCTGTTTCGAGTACTTGCTGCGCCTCTTCGTAGGTGAAGCGGCGGTCGCTCCTGATCGTCGTGCGGCAGATACGGCTATGCTTGACGTCGGCATTCTCGTTCAGTTCAAAGATAACGGAGAAGCAGAGCTTCTCTTCACCCGGGCGGAGCGAACAGATCAGGTTGCTCAGCCGTTCGGGGAGCATCGGGATGGTACGGTCGACCAGGTAGACGGATGTCGCGCGGTTATAGGCCTCCTTGTCGATGATACCGTCCGGCTTGACATAGTGGGTGACGTCGGCGATATGGACGCCTACTTCCCAGTTGCCGTTCCTCAGCCGGCGTACGGAAAGGGCGTCGTCGAAGTCTTTCGCGTCTTTCGGGTCGATCGTAAAGGTCAGGACGTTGCGGAAATCCTCCCGTTTACCCGCCTCCTCTTCCGATACCCGTTCCGGGATCTTCTCCGCCGCCTTTTCTACCGCCGCAGGGTATTTATAGGGCAGGCCGAATTCGGCTAAGATCGCGTGCATCTCTGCACCGTTCTCTCCGGCGGTACCCAGGATGTCGACCACTTCGCCCAACGGATTCTTTGCGCTTTCCGGCCACTCGACGATACGTACGACCGCCTTATCGCCGTTCTTCCCGCCTTTCAGCTTATCCCGCGAGATAAAGATATCGTTGGCCAGCGTCTTGTCTTCCGTCACCAGGAAAGCGAAGCCTTTCGTTACCTGAAGCTTACCGACATACATACGCTCGGTGCGTTCCAGGATTTCCACCACTTCGGCTTCCGGTTCGGCGCCCCGCCGTTTGGCGAAGAGCTGTACCTTGACCTTATCGCCCTGCATCGCACGACCGGAGTTGCGTTCGGCCACAAATACCGGCGAACCGCCGCCCTCGGGGATAAACGAGTTCTTCCCGTTGCTCCGGCGGTTGAATATCCCTACGGCCACCGTTCCCAGGTCGTTCAGCCTGTAACGCCCGCGGTCTATTTCGGTAATGAAATCGTCGGCGGACAAATCATAGAGGATATCCACCACCTGCAATTTCTGCACCTGGCTTTCCGCGCCGATGAGTTTACTGATCTGTTTGTAGTTGAACGCCTCTTTCGGGGAGGACTGGAAAGCGGAGATGACGGCATGCGCCAGGGCGCCTTTCTTCATCCGTTTGCCGCCTTTCTTCTTTTCTTTGGGCTCTTTGACCTCTTTGTTCTCTTTTCTTTTTGTTCTATTTCTTGTCATTTTCTTCTTTTATTATTTTTTAAAATAGTCCGCCTTTACGCCGCTGACGCCGGGACGACATCGAAAGAGGCTTCCGCTCAACGGATACGCTTTCAGTTTGTCTTCCGGCAGGCCGGCGCGGGCGGTCGTGATATATAATATGTCCAGGTTCTCGCCTCCAAAGGCGCAGGAAGCGACATTGGGAGCGGGAACGTCAATCTTTGTCAGCAGCTTTCCGGTTCGCGGGTCGTAATGATAGACGCCGTAACCGCCCCACTGTGCGACCCAGAGGTTCCCCTCTTTATCGATCGTCATCCCGTCCGCTCCACCGGTACCTTTCTCCAGCGTCACCGCCACGCCGTCGTAGCGGATATCCCCCGTCGCCGCATCATACGCATAGCGCACGATTTGGCCTGTCGCCGTATCGTTGTAGTACATGTATCTTTTGTCCGCCGTCCATACGATTCCGTTGGAAACGGTGATGCCATCCAGTCGTTTGGCCACCTTTCCGTCGCTTTCCACCGTATAGAGCGCCGCCGAACCTCTTGGCGCTTGAAGCGTCATCGTCCCGATCCATAGCCGCCCCTCGGGATCGCATTTCCCATCGTTACAGCGCAACGTCCCTCCGCCGTCGTCTATCATGGCGACGGAAGAGCGCTTCCCGTCCCTCAGGTCTAAGCGGACGATCTCGTCCTGAAGGGCGACGATGACCGTATGTTCCGTTTCGGGAACGACCGTCGATACCATCCTGTCGAACGTCCACGTCCGGCAATCCCCCTTTTCCGGTATAAACTCATAGAGCGTCTTCCCCTCTATATCGACCCAAAAGAGCGTCTTCCTCTCCGGATGCCAGATGGCGCCCTCGCCGGTCGTCGCCCCGGCCTTAAATGCAAGCTCAGGCGTAACCGCCTGCAAACCGCACGCGCAAAAGAGCCCTGTCACTGCGACAAGCATGATGATAATATGGTGGGAAATCTTATTCATGGCGGATCTATTTTATGGATTTACTGATTCGGACAACTACCGGAGGGGGACAGATGGGGAAAAACAGAAAAAGAGGCGGCCCCCAAGCGGACGGCCTCTTTTCCGGAACTTATGCAATCAACTGATGTTTTTTAAATACTTTACGGATCGCCTCCAGGGCGAAATCCAACTGCTCTATCGTATGGGTAGCCATCAGTGAGAAACGGATCAGCGTATCCTGCGGAAGAACGGCAGGAGAAACCACCGGATTGACAAAGACACCTTCGTCAAACAACTCGCGGACAATCAGGAACGTCAAATCGTTATCGCGGATAAAGAGCGGGATAATCGGCGTAGAGGTATGCCCTATCTCGCATCCCATATCGCGAAAACCGGCCAACGCATAATTGGTCAGCTTCCACAGGTGATCCATCCGCTCCGGCTCGCTCATCATAATGTCGAGCGCCGCCGCCGCAGCAGCCGTCGCCGCTGGCGTACTGCTGGCGCTGAAGATATAGGAACGGGAATGGTGGCGGAGGTAGTTGAGCGTATCCTTATCCGAAGCGATAAACCCTCCGATAGAGGCAAACGACTTACTGAACGTCCCCATGATCAGGTCGACGTCGTCCGTCACCCCGAAATGGCTGCACGTCCCGCGCCCCTGCTTCCCTAAAACGCCGATGCCGTGCGCCTCATCGACCATCACGCTGGCGTTGTATTTCTTACTTAACGCGACGATTTCAGGCAGGTTGGCCACGTCGCCCTCCATACTGAAAACGCCGTCGGTCACGATCAGCTTGATCTTATCCGGTTCGCATTTCTGGAGCTGCTTCTCCAGCGACTCCATATCATTGTGCTTGTATTTCAGCTTGGTGGAAAAGGAGAGGCGGTGCCCCTCGATGATCGAAGCGTGATCCAGCTCGTCCCACAGGATATAATCTTCCCGCCCGGTGAGGCAGGAGACGACGCCCAGGTTGACCTGGAAGCCGGTAGAATAGATGGCGGCATCCTCTTTCCCTACAAACTCGGCCAGCCGCCGTTCAAGCTCTACGTGTATATCCAGCGTCCCGTTCAGGTGACGCGACCCCGCGCAGCCCGTCCCGTATTTGCGGGTGGCTTCGATGGCGGCCTCTTTCACTTTCGGATGGTTGAGCAGCCCCAGATAGGCGTTCGACCCGAACATCAAGACCTTCTTTCCATTGATTTGTACTTGCGTATCCTGGTCGCTTTCTATCATCCGCCCGTAAGGATATATCCCTGCGGCCATCGCTTTCTGCGGAGCGTCGTACTTCGCTAATTTCTCTTGTAAAAGTTTCATATTGCCTGAAGAGAATAATTTTTTGCTTTTATAATTTTTATCAGATAGTCCGTTCTTTGTGACCCCTCTTACTCTTTTGACAGGATCAATTCAGCGGCAAAAGTAATAAAAAAATCACTTATCATGCGCCGTATGCCTCAAAAGTTTCATAAAAGCGCTATTTTTGTTGCTTCAGTAAGACGGATAAAGAGAATGAATAAACAGTATTTTTACGTCCATGCCATTATAAACCCGATATCGGGAGTGGGGTCTAAACGAAAGATTCCAAAGATGATAGAGGATATCTGCCGGATAAAGGAGCGCCCCTTGAAAATCTCTTTTACCGAGTATGCCGGACATGCCAGCGAATTGACGCAAAAAGCCCTTGACGAGGGGGCGACGCATATCCTCGCTGTCGGAGGGGACGGGACGGTGAACGAAGTCGCCCGCGCCATGATCCATTCCGACGCCATCCTGGGCATCATCCCCAAAGGATCGGGCAACGGCCTGGCCAGGGAGCTGCATATCCCAATGGACGCGAAGCGGGCGATCGACATGATCTTCAGCGACCACGTCATCGCCATCGACTGCTGCCAGGCGAACGGGCGCACCTTTTTCACCACCTGCGGGGTAGGCTTCGACGCCGCCGTCAGCCATAAATTCGCCGGGGAAAAACGCCGGGGCTCGCTTACCTATATAAAGAATACCATCGAAGAGTACCTCAGCTACAAACCGGAAATATACGAACTGCTGATCGACAACCAGACCATAAAGGAAAAGGCCTTTCTGGTCGCCTGCGCCAACGCCTCGCAATACGGCAACAACGCCTACATCGCCCCGCACGCCAATATCCAGGACGGGAAAATGGACGTCACCATCCTCTCCCCCTTTACGCCGCTGGACATCGCCCCCCTTGCGATCCAACTCTTCACCCGCCAGATCGGACGCAACAGCAAGATCAAAACGATCAAGGCCAGCCAGGTCACGATCATACGCCAAAAGCCGGGAATGATGCACCTCGACGGCGAACCTGTCATGGACGACAGCCGGATAGAGATCGCCATCCTCCCCAAAGCCTTAAACGTCCTAACGCCCGAAACCACCTCCTTCTCCCAGGAAGTCCGCTCCTTCTTCGACCAGATCACCCGCTACTTAGACAAGAAACGCCCCTACATATTCAGGTAAAAATCACGCGTCAGCTCCCGGTATGCCGGCGTGTAGTGATGGCGGGACTCTTCCAGCGTCAACAGGCCGGTTGAGCAGGGCAGGGACGGGACAGCCGACAGCTCGACCAGGAAACGTTTCGGGAGGGCGCCCGGACGGGGAATCACCGCCGTTTTCCTTATCCGGTTCAACCCATACTCTCCGGCGATCTCCATCAGCTCCTCCTCCCGCGAAGAGGGAAGAATAAAGGCCATGCGGCCATTAGGCGTCAACAGGCTGAGGCTGTCACGAACCAGGCAGGGCAACGGCAACGTGTCCGCATGGCGCGCCATAGTCCGCTGCCGATCGGGGCTTTTGAGCGACCGGACGAAATAGGGCGGGTTAGACACAACGAGGTCATACCGCCTCTCCGCCGTCGAAGCATAAGCCGCAAGCGAAGCGTGATACACCTTGATACGCCCTGCAAACGGGGAAGCCGACACATTCCCCCGAGCCTGCCGGAAAGCCGCTTCATCCACATCAATCGCATCAACGACAGCCCCACTCCGCTGAGCCAGCATCAAAGCGATCAACCCCGTCCCCGTCCCCACATCCAGCATAGCCTCACACGCCCCCACAGCGACCCACGCCCCCAGAAGAACGCCATCCGTCCCCACTTTCATCCCGCACCCCTCCTGCGCGACGGTAAACTGCTTAAACCTGAAATAATCGTTCGCCAATAGTTCCTCCAATTAATAATCCCCACAAAGATAATCATTCTTTATAAAGGAAAGGTACACAATTGTGTAGCCGGGCGTACACAGTTGTGTAGCCGGAGACAGACAATTGTGTAGCCCGTCCTACACAATTGTGTACTGTCGGCTACACTATTGCCTACAGCGTAAAAGTTTATGCTTAGACGTAAAAAGAAAAAGATTCTTCCGAACATGACTGGGTGCACCCTTTCCCGAAAGAGTATGCATACTTTTTGGAAAGAGGGTGCATACTCTGGATCGTTTATTGGGTACTTATAATGACGATGAATCATAATCGTGTGAAAAACAAATAGTATCCGTCATTATAACCGAGCGGGAGAACGTCATGTCGACCGAGCGCAGCGAGTGGAGACACCTTCTATGTTGTAATCCAAATTTCCGAGCGATATTTAAATTTGTTTAACAATTTACGCTATTGCTAATTTTAATTATTACTTTTGTAACCAGGGAGTTAAAGAG
>JAISRY010000117.1 GCA_031273385.1 Tannerellaceae bacterium
ATCGATGGACAATTCATCGAAAACGAATCCGGTAAATGGATTCATGTTTTAAACCCTTCAACTGAAGAGATCATTTCACGCATGCCCGACGGCAGGGTGGAAGATGTGCAAACGGCGATTAATGCAGCGGAAAAAGCCCAGCCCGGGTGGGAACGTACGCCCGCCATACAACGTGCCGCTTACCTGAAGAAAATCGCAGCGGGTATCCGCAAGAGAGAAAAGGAGCTGACGGATATTATTGTCCGTGAGGGTGGGAAAACCCAAGGGTTGGCCAATGTGGAGGTACTCTTCACCGCCGACTACCTGGACTATATGTCGGAATGGGCGCGCCGGTATGAGGGAGAGATTATCCAAAGCGACCGCCCGCACGAGACGATTCTCCTGTTCAAAAAGCCGATCGGCGTGACGACCGGTATCCTCCCCTGGAACTTCCCATTCTTTTTAGTTGCCCGTAAAGCGGCGCCGGCATTGGTGACCGGCAATACGATCGTCATTAAACCCAGTCAGATTACGCCCGAAAATGCCTACGTTTTTGCGCAGATTGTGGATGAAGCCGGCGTACCGGCAGGCGTTTTCAATCTCGTCAACGGGAAAGGCTCCGTGATCGGGCACGAACTGGCGGCCAACCCGAAGATCGGGATGGTCAGCCTCACCGGAAGCGTGGAAGCCGGCATCAAAACCATGGAGGCGGCATCGGCCAATGTGACGAAAGTCTCTCTGGAATTGGGAGGGAAAGCGCCCGGCATCGTATTGGAAGACGCCGATATCGACCTGGCGGTCAATGCCATTATCGCTTCCAGGGTGATCAATACCGGACAGGTCTGTAACTGTTGCGAACGGGTCTATGTCCACAAGAAAGTAAAAGAGGCGTTCCTCGAAAAGCTGATCGCAGGGATGAAAGCCGTCAAGGTGGGCGACCCAAGCGAGATCGCCGACCTGGATATGGGGCCGCTCGTCGAAGCGCAGGCGTTGAAGTCGGTGACGGAAAAGGTGGAAAAGGCTATCCGCCAGGGAGCGACGCTGGCCTGTGGCGGCAAACGGATCGGTACAAAGGGCTACTTCTTCGAGCCGACCGTCCTGACGGATTGCACACAGGATATGGATATTATTAAGGAAGAGACGTTCGGCCCCGTCCTGCCTGTCGTTGAATATGAAGATATCAACGACGCGATCGCCTGGGCGAACGACTGCGAGTACGGCCTGACCTCGTCCGTTTATACGCAAAACCTGGACAAGGCGTTCCAGCTCATACGCGCACTGAAGTTCGGAGAGACCTATATCAACCGTGAAAACTTTGAAGCGATGCAGGGATTCCACGCCGGATGGCGTAAGTCGGGAATCGGCGGAGCCGACGGCAAGCACGGGCTGGAAGAATACCTTCAAACGCATATCGTTTACCTGGAAACGAAAGGGTGACATGAGGGTTGGATTGTTTATCCCATGCTATGTCAACGCCGTGTTCCCCGAAGTGGGCGTGGCGACCTGTAAGCTACTGGATTACCTCGGAGCGGATACCGGTTATCCGCTCGATCAAACCTGCTGCGGCCAGCCAATGGGCAATGCAGGTTTTGAAAACGGGGCGGCAGGGTTGGCCGGGCATTTCGACGCCCTTTTCGAATCGTATGACTATGTCGTATCGCCCTCTGTGGGATGCACCTCTTTCGTGAAAGAGAACTATCCGCGCATCAGGGAAAGGGAGGGGCATACATGCGGGACAAGCGGGAAGATATACGAAGTGTGCGAGTTTCTTCACGACATATTGAAAGTGGAGAAGCTCCCCGGACGCTTCCCGCACAAAGTCAGTATCCACAACAGTTGCCACGGCGTACGCAAGCTACACCTCTCTTCGGCCAGCGAATTGAACATCCAGCCATTCTCCAAAATAAAAGGGCTGTTGTCGCTGATCGGGGGGATTGAATGTGTGGAGCCGGAGAAGACGGACGAATGTTGCGGCTTCGGCGGTATGTTCTCTATCGAAGAGCCTGCCGTCTCGGTCTGCATGGGACAGGATAAGCTATACAGCCATATCGCTACCGGAGCGGATTACATCACCGGGGCAGACGCCTCCTGCTTCATGCACATGCAGGGGATTGCCAAAAGGGAAAAGCGGGCGATCCGCTTTATCCATGTCGTTCAGATTTTAGCATCCGGATTATGAGTGAGGAACATGCAAAAAATGCCGCCCGCTTTTTGGCGAACAAAGAGCAGGAACAATGGCACAACGAGACGCTTTGGCAGGTGCGCGGCAAGAGAGACCGCCTGGCCATGGCGATCCCCGAATGGGAAACGCTCCGCGAATGGGCAAGCGGGATCAAGATGCATACCCTTTCCCACCTGGACAGATACCTCGAACAGTTTGCCGCCAACGCCGAAGCCAACGGCGTAAAGGTACACTGGGCAAAAGACGGCGAAGAGCATAACGAAATCGTTTACGGCATACTGAAAGA
The DNA here is from genome assembly GCA_031273385.1 of Tannerellaceae bacterium. Lineage (GTDB taxonomy): Bacteria > Bacteroidota > Bacteroidia > Bacteroidales > Tannerellaceae > DFXE01. The sequence goes on from JAISRY010000117.1 coordinate 2,448, forward strand.
GCGCGGGGTGAAGAAGCTGGTCAAAAGCAAGTCCATGCTGACCGAAGAGTGCCACCTCAACCCGTTCCTGATCAGCAAAGGCATCGACGTAGTGGAAAGCGACCTCGGCGAGCGTATCCTCCAGCTCATGGACGAACCGCCAAGCCATATCGTCATGCCTGCCATCCACCTGAAAAGGGAAGAGATAGGCGCATTGTTTGAAGAGAAACTGCATACCGAAAAGGGGAACAGCGATCCCGCCTACCTCACACATGCCGCCCGGCTACACCTGAGGCAGGAGTTCCTGACTGCCGATGCCTCGATGACGGGCGCCAACTTCGGCGTAGCCGCGACAGGCGACGTCGTAGTCTGTACCAACGAAGGGAATGCCGATATGGGAACCTCTTTCGCCCCGTTGCACATCGTCTCCATGGGGATGGAAAAGCTTGTCCCCGACTACCAATCCCTCGGCGTCTTTATCCGCCTCCTGGCGCGTTCGGCCACCGGACAGCCGGTTACCGCCTACACCTCCCATTACCGCAAACCCCGGAAAGGGTGCGAGATGCACCTCGTCATCGTAGACAACGGACGAAGCCGGACAATGGAGATGGGCGATCACCGGCGGACGCTGAAATGCATCCGTTGCGGCGCCTGTATGAATACATGCCCTGTCTACCGCCGGAGCGGAGGATATGCCTATACCTATTTTATACCGGGGCCTATCGGCATCAACCTGGGAATGTTGCGGTCGGCAAAAACCTACGCCGGTAATCTCTCCGCCTGTTCGCTATGCTGTTCGTGCAACAATGTCTGCCCTGTCAAGATCGACCTTGCCGACCGGATATACGCCTGGCGGCAGAGCCTTGACCGGCTCGGCAAAGCGGACAGGATAAAAAAGGGGATGTCGAAAGGATTGAAATTCCTCTTCTCCCATCCCGCCCTCTACCGGTTAAGCCTGCGACTGGCGCCCCTGCTCCGCTATATGCCCCGCTTCCTGATGTACAACAGGCTCAACGGTTGGGGTAAGGGACGCGAAATGCCGGAGTTTGCCAACGAATCATTTACAGAGATGTGGAAGAAAGGAAAGGTCAAAACACACACAAATCAACGCAGCCATGAGTAGTAAAGAGGAGATACTAAGCCGGATAAGGCAGACGGTAGGGACAGGGTACGCGATGCCGGAAATCATACTGCCCGCCGGTGCAGTGGAATATGGCGATAAGACCGCACAGTTCGCCGCCGTAAGCGAAAGCGTAGGCGGACGGGCGGTAGTAGCCGGAAAAGGAGCCGACCTCAATGAGATGATCCGCTCCCTATACCCCGCAGCAAAAACAATCGCTTCGAATATACCGGAAATAACCCTCGCCACGTTCAACCCCGACAAGACAGGGACGCCCTACGAACTGGACGGGACGGAGCTGGCCGTCGTCAGGGGGGAGATAGGCGTAGCCGAGAACGGCGCCGTATGGATTGCACAGAATGTGAAAGAGAAAGCCTTGTACTTCATCGCCGAATACCTCGTTATCCTGCTCGACGCGGAGAAGATTGTCCATAACATGCACGAAGCCTACCGGCAGATACGGCTCAACGACTACGGCTTCGGCCTCTTTATCTCCGGCCCATCCAAAACCGCCGACATCGAACAGGCATTGGTCACCGGCGCACACGGGGCGAAAGGCGTAACGGTAATCCTTACTTCAGCTGTTTAAACGCTTTCCCGATCATCTCGATCACATCGCCGGCGATCAGGCTCTCTTCGGAATGGAACACGGCGGCAAGGTCTCCGGCCGTACCGTGTATGAACGCACCCGCTATGGCCGCCTTTTCCGGTTCGTAGCCCTGGGCAAGCAGTCCGAGTATCATGCCGGTCAGTACGTCGCCGCTTCCGGCAGTCGCCATACCCGGGTTGCCCGAAGTGTTGAAGTAGATCCCTCCTTCCGGCGTACAGATAGCGGTATAGGCTCCTTTCAGCACGACATACAGCATATATTCGGCGGCGAATGACTGCGCTTTGAGCAGGCGTTCGTAGCCGCAGCCGCTCTCCCCGACCAGACGGTCGAACTCTTTCGGATGGGGTGTCAGTATACTCTGTGGCGGGACAAGGCTCAGCCATTCCTTGTTGGAGGCGATGATATTGAGGGCGTCGGCATCCAGTACGACCGGCTTACGGACACTTTGGAGGAGGCGTTCCAGCGCAGTGGCCGTCCCTTGGCTCCGCCCTAATCCCGGACCAATACCAATGGCCGTGTAATCCGACACATCCTGTATGCCGGTGAACCACTCCTCATGGGCATCCAGGCTGAGCATCGCTTCGGGGAAAGCGGCCTGGATAACCTGTTCGCCGCATCGCGGGGTATGGACGGTCAGCCGTCCGGCGCCTGTACGGAGACAGGCTTTGGCCGCCAACAGCGAGGCGCCTGTTTTACCACGGCTTCCGGCGATGAGCAGGGCGTGGCCGAACGTCCCCTTGTGGGCAAACCTATCGCGGGGCGGGATGATTCCGGCCATATCCTCTTCGCCGGTCAGGTGGTAGGGCGTCGGCGTCTCTTCGATGATGCGGGGGTGGATACCGATGTCCAGCGTTTTCCATTCGCCGGTATACCGGTTGTTTTCAGGAAGCAGGAAAGCCAGCTTGGGGAAAGAAAAGGTGAGCGTCAGGGTGGCTTTGACGATCGCTTCGGGATTGTTCTCACGGTTGTCCTCCCCGAAAAGCCCGGAGGGAATATCAATGGATACCACCGTTGCGCCGGACTGGTTGATATAGCCTACCACAGCAGCAAACCCTCCCTCAAGCGGACGGCTCAATCCCGAGCCGAACAGCCCATCGATCACCACGTCGCGCGTTCCCAGCAGGGGAGGCGTAAAGCCGCTCCGGGCTACTTCGGTAAATTCCACCCCCTCCATCTCCAGCAACCACTGTTTGTTCTGTTCGCAATCGACCGACAGGCGTTGCGTGGGGTTGAACAGGTAGGTCTCCACCTTGAATGATTCTTCGATCAGCAGACGGGAGATAGCCAGCGCATCCGCCCCGTTGTTGCCCTGTCCGGCAAAAACGACCACCCTGTTTTGTTTGGAGAAACGCCGGACAAACTCCTGCACAAACAGCGTAGCGGCACGTTCCGTTAAATCAATCGAGCTGACCGGCTCCTTTTCGATCGTATAGGCATCCAGCTCTTTCACCTGCCCGGTAGTAAATATCTTTATCATATCTTCTTTGATTTATGCCGCCGGACGGGGGATTACCGTTTTTTCTTTTGTTGTTGCTTCCTGAGGGTCTCCTGCTGTTGGCGTTGCGCCTCTTCCAGCCGTTTCATAAAACCGGATTTCCTGGCCGGCTTCTTTTTGTTCGCTTCCAGCTTGGCCAACAGCTTTTCTTCGTTGATCATGTAACGGAAAAGAACGGTCTGCAGAACGGTGATCAGCGTAGAGATGAAGTAATAGTAGCTCAAAGCCGACGCGCTCTGGTTGAAGAACACCAGGAACATCAGCGGCATGAGGTACATCATCATTTTCATCCCCGGCATCTGTTGCTGTCCGGTATTGGTCATCTCCATATTGAACTTGGTATAGACGATATTGGTGATCGTCATCAGCAGGCAGAAGAGGCTGATGTGATTCCCGAAATAGGGCGTGATGACGGGTATGTAGGCCTGCCAGCTCACAATGGCGTCGTAGGTCGACAAGTCCTGCGCCCAAAGGAAACTCTGTTGGCGCAGTTCGATCGACGAGGGGAAAAACGAATACATGGCGATCAGGATAGGGAACTGCAACAGCATAGGCAGGCAGCCGCTCATCGGGCTTGCTCCCGCCCGGCTATACAGCTCCATCGTCGCCTTCTGACGCTCCAACGCCTTGTCCTGGCCGGGGTGCTTGGCGTTGATCGCTTCCACCTGCGGACGAAGCACACGCATCTTGGCCGACGAGATATAGGATTTGTAGGTCAGCGGGAACAACAGCAGCTTCACGATCAGCGTAAGCAGGAAGATAATCAACCCGTAGCTCTGGAAAAAGCCGCCCAGGAAGTTGAATATCGGAATGATAAAATACTGGTTGATCCACCGGAACACGCTACCCCCCAGGGGCACCAGCTTTTCCAGGTCTAATTGCGCTTCCGGCGGCAGATCCTTGTCGTACCCCTTTAAGAGGGCGTAATGGTTCGGGCCGAAGTAGTACCGGAGCGACGTCGCCTCTTTCCCCTGCTTGTCGAACGGCAGGGTGGCGATGGCCTTAAACCGTTTCAGGTAGGTCGAGTTGGGCAACAGTTTGGATTCGAGCGTCGCCGCCTCAAAGCCGCTGCCGGAGATGAGTACGGTAGAAAAGAACTTATCCTTATAGCCGATCCATTTCAGGCGGTTGGAGACCTTTTCGTCGTCGTCCCGTCCCTCGCTCAGCTTCTCTACGTCGCCGGAAAGGAACTTGTAATACAACGCCGTATGCTGGTCTTCATACTTGCGCCCCTTCTCCTGTTGGCGGATATCCTGTTCCCATGTCAGGTCGATGGAGTTGGTGCCCGGCGCCAGCACGTTACCCAGCCCATGACCCTGTATCGTATAATGCAACATATAGTCGTTGGGCGTCAGGGAATAGGTGAAATCGAGGTACTCCTCTTCGCCTGCGTGAAGACGCATGGTGACGGAATAGGGATCGTCCCCCCGGACAGGGGTAAAATAGAGGTTGGAGGTACTGATCACACGGTTGGAGGCGGTCAGCAGGGTGAAGTCGAGCTTCGACTCGCTGTCCTCAAACAGGATAAGGGGCAACGAGTCGTGGGTGACATAGCTCTTCAGCCTGGCGTATGCCACGCGCCCGCCCTTAGCGGCCAGGCGGATCTCCACCAGGTCGTTCTCCAGCGTAACGGCCTCATCCGTCCCTTCCGCTGCTCCGGCAAATGCGCCGAACAGGTTTTGCCTGCGCAGCTCTTTCAGCGAGTCGGGCAGGCTTTCCGGCAGCTCTTCCGCTTCGACGCTCTTCTTTTCTTCTCCTTGCAGCGCAAGCTGCCTCTGGTATTCCACCATCGCTACAGAATCCTGATACCGGCGTTGCGCCTCCAGCTGTTCGGGCGACGGCCTGTTTAACCAGGTAAAAGCAAATAGGACGATTCCTATCAGCAGGAATCCGGTGATTGTATTTTTGTTCATCTAAACATGTATTATTTATTATCAATCGCAGCTTTCACAAAACTGACAAAAAGGGGATTGGGATTGACCACCGTACTGTTGTATTCGGGATGGTACTGTACGCCGACGAACCACTTCAGGCGCGGTATCTCGATGACCTCTACCAATCCGGTCTCGGGGTTTTCCCCTACACATTTCATTCCCGCCGCTTCGAACTGCTCCCTGTATTGGTTGTTGAACTCAAAGCGGTGGCGGTGACGTTCCTGGATATGTTCCTTGTGGTACGCCTGGCTCGCTTTCGAGCCTTTCTTCAGCGTACACTCGTAGGCGCCCAACCGCATAGACCCGCCCATATTGGTGACATTCTTCTGCTCCTCCATCAGGTCGATGACCTTGTATGGCGTCGTCCGGTCCATCTCCGTAGAATTGGCATCTTCCATCCCCAGCACATTACGGGCAAACTCGATCACCATGCACTGCATCCCCAGGCAAACGCCAAAGCAGGGGACGTCGTTCTCCCGCGCATAGCGGATAGCGGCAAACTTCCCCTCGATCCCCCGTTGGCCAAACCCGGGGGCGATCAGCAGCCCATCCATACCGGCCAACAGTTTCGCGGCGTTCCCTTCATTCACCTTCTCGGAGTGGAAGAGGTGCAATTCCAGCTTATGGTCGTTATAAATGGCGGCTTGCAGGAGCGATTCGTCGATCGACTTGTAGGCGTCCTGCAACTCCACATACTTACCGACCAGCCCGATCCTGACGGTCAGCGTCGCCCCGGCTTTCCGTTCCAGGAACTTCTTCCACTCCTCCATACCGGGCGTCGGGCCGGCCTCCAGCCCCATCTTCCTGAGTATCGTCACATCCATATTCTGACGCTGCAAAACCAAAGGCACCTCATAAATCGTGGGCACATCGACCGACTGGATCACGGCATCTTCGGCGACATTACAAAACAGCGCCACCTTATGCAATATGTCTTGCTTCAAAAGGTGTTCGGTACGCAGTACCAGCACGTCGGGCTGTATACCCAACTCCTGCAACTGCTTGACCGAGTGCTGCGTCGGTTTGGTCTTATACTCCTTTGCCGCGGCGATATAGGGAACATAGGTGAGGTGCACGCAAATGCAATTCTTCCCCAGCTCCCACTTCAACTGCCTGACGCTTTCGATAAAGGGCAACGATTCGATATCGCCCACTGTCCCGCCGATCTCGGTAATCACGAAATCGAACTGCTTCTTTGTGCCGAGCAGTTTGACGTTGCGCTTGATTTCGTCGGTAATATGGGGAACGACCTGCACGGTCTTCCCCAGGTAATCGCCTTTCCGCTCCTTATCGATCACGCTTTGGTAAATACGCCCGGTGGTGATGTTGTTGGCGCGGGTCGTCGGTATATTCAGGAACCGCTCGTAATGCCCCAAATCCAGGTCGGCTTCGTGCCCGTCAAAGGTCACGTAACACTCCCCATGCTCGTAGGGGTTGAGCGTACCGGGGTCTATATTAATGTAAGGATCGAACTTCTGAATCGTCACCTTGTACCCTCTTGCCTGAAGCAACTTACCCAACGATGCAGCGACAATCCCTTTCCCCAACGAAGAGACCACGCCGCCTGTAACGAAGATATACTTTGTATCTGCCACTATACTATATTTTTAATTATCGGAAATAGCCCTAATCATACAACTAAGAAACCGCAAAGTTAATTATTTTCATTCAAAACCACACAGTCTACCCCCGCAAACGCAACATTTATTTATTCACGATCACCGCCGCAACAGCACCCCCCTCCCGTCAGGATCACCAAGATTGCTTGCCCCTCAAAAGGCTTAAGCATCTTAAGAAACAACTCTCCACTCTCAACTCTCCACTCTCAACTAAAAAAAGGTCGCCGGACTCCTCTTCACAGGGGATTCCGGCGCAATGAATGTAATTATTAAGTCATAAAAACACGCCCTTTTTAGACAACTTGCTCCACCGCTGTGGAGAAGAAAGGGCTAAACTTAACGTCCAAACATATAAACAAAATAACGATATATAATCATTTCATTCCCACCACAAAGTCGGATACTCCGGCGTACCGCCATTCCATCCGCCACGTGATTTCCAATATGTATT
>JAISRY010000209.1 GCA_031273385.1 Tannerellaceae bacterium
TTGTCTGGCTCCGGCTACACAACTGTGTAGGCCGAGCTACACAACTGTCTGGCTCCGGCTACACAATTGTGTATTTACGGGTGCGTATTCCCATCATTATAAACGCAGTGAAGCAATCCGGGAGGCGCCAACATGCACACTCCGGATTGCTTCACTACGTTCGCAAAGACGGGTACCACTATTCACGGATAACTGTCCACCATTCATAGATCACAGATCACAATTAACTATTCACTATTAATTATTCACTATTCACTGTTCACACTCCTTTTTTCTCTTCGAGGCTCCGTGTATTAGAAAAGAAAACTGAATCATTACTTTGTTTAGGAGCTGCATTGTTGTATACAGCATTTTCCTGTTGATAGAGTTTTTTCGGTTCTTTTACCTTTTCTTTCACCTCTTCTCTTCCATCCGTAAGGAGAGAATAACCTAAAATCACTAAAAAGAAAGAAATAATCAAAGGTTTCATACAAATCAATTAAAATGTTATACATATAAGAAAGATGCATTTTAAACGCTGAAAGCTGCATCTTATTTTTAAACGGTTAAATAAAGCGGATGAAGAACGGTTCACTTCATCCACTTCTTGAACAAAACAGTCTCGCGGCTGTCTTTATGTTTTATGCGCCGAAGTCGTCAAACATCAGCATTTCAGGCGGTACGCCGATACTGTCCAGCATACCTTTGACGGCATTGGCCATAGGGCCGGGGCCGCACATGTAGTATTCGATATCTTCCGGCGCGTCGTGATCTTTGAGGTAATTGTCGTAAATAACCTGATGGATAAAGCCCACGTAGCCTGTCCAGTTATCTTCCGGCCGGGGTTCCGACAGGGCGATATGGAACGTGAAGTTGGGAAATTCCTTTTCGATGGCGCGGAAGTCCTCTTCGTAGAAGATTTCGTTTTTTGAGCGGGCGCCGTACCAGTAAGAGATGGTGCGGTCGGTCGTCTTCAATGTTTTATATAGATGCAGCAAATGGGCGCGTAAGGGCGCCATACCTGCGCCTCCGCCGATATACAGCATTTCGCGTTTTGTATCCAGGATATGGAAATCACCGTAAGGGCCGGACATCATGACCTTGTCGCCCGGCTTCAGCGTAAAGATATAGGACGAGGCGATACCGGGCTTGATGCCGGCTTTCCACGTTCCCGCGGCACGGTCGAACGGCGGCGTCGCCACACGTACATTGAGGGTGATGATGTTTCCTTCGGCGGGATAGTTGGCCATCGAGTAGGCGCGAATCGTCTTTTCGTCGTTTTTACAGCTTAAATCCCACATCTTGAACTTATCCCACTCCTCCCTGAAACGGTCGTCCACATCCATATCCGTATACTTGATGTCGAATGTCGGGATGACGATCTGGGAATAGCTGCCCGGCTTGAAGTTCATCGCTTCGCCCTCCGGCAGCCTCACCGTAAATTCTTTGATAAAAGAGGCGACATTGTGGTTGGAAACAACGGTACACTCCCACTCTTTCACGCCGAAAACCTCTTCCGGAACCGCGATTTTAATATCCTCTTTTATCTTGACCTGGCAGCCTAACCGCCAATGATTTTTCATCTGTTTACGGGAAAAGAACCCCACTTCCGTAGGCAGGATATTCCCTCCGCCCTCCAATACCTGGCAACGGCATTGTCCGCAACTGCCGCTACCTCCGCAAGCGGAAGAGAGGAAGATGCCCTGTCCCTGAAGCGCGTTAATCACCGTTCCGCCTATGGGGACATCAAACTCTTTCTCGTCGTTGACAACGACTTTCACGTTTCCCGACGGAATCAGCCTGGCTTTGGCATACAACAGTGCGCCCACAAGAAGCAGTGTGACAGTCAAAAAGATAACAGCCCCGGCCATGATAGTCAGCCCGCCTGACATTAATACAATCATCTCTATAGTTGTTTATTGCGTTAATACTAAATTTTGAGTCCGGAAAAACACATGAAACTGATCCCCATCAGGCCGGTAATAATAAAGGTAATACCAAGCCCTTTCAACGGTTTGGGAATATCGGAATAGGCCAGCTTTTCACGGACGGCCGCCATCCCTACGATGGCCAGCAGCCAGCCGATCCCCGACCCCAATCCGTATACCGTCGCTACCCCGGCGCTGGCAAACGCCCTTTGCTGCATAAACAAAGAGCCTCCCAGTATGGCGCAGTTGACGGCGATCAGGGGTAAAAAGATACCTAAAGAGGCATATAATGCAGGGGCAAACCGCTCTACCACCATCTCTACCAGCTGTGTAAACGAAGCGATGATGGCTATAAAGATGATCAGGGAGAGGAAACCGAGGTTGACATCGGCAAATCCGGCTCCCAGCCAGCTCAACGCCCCCTCTTTCAGTACATAATTCTCCAGCATGTAGTTGATCGGCAAGGTGCAGACAAGGATGAATGTGACAGCCACGCCCAGTCCCAAAGCCGTTTTTACATTTTTGGAAACGGCCAGGTAGGAACACATCCCCAGATAGTAGGCGAAAATCATGTTATCAACAAAAATTGATCGTACGAATGTGCTTATTAATTCTTCCATTCTAAGAGTTGTTTAAATGATTTAGCATTAATTTTCCTGAAGGGTTTTGTTCCTCGAACGGTGAACCCAGATAATCACGGCGACGACGATCAATGCCATGGGCGGGAGGATAATCAGCCCGTTGTTGACATACCCGAAGTCGTAAAAAGCCTGCGGAACGACGCGGAAACCCAGCAAGGTGCCCGACCCCAGCAGTTCGCGGAAGAACCCGACAATAATCAGGATAACGGCATACCCCACCCCGTTGCCTATCCCGTCGAGAAAGGCCGCCCACGGTCCGTTGCCCAGCGCAAAGGCTTCCAGGCGACCCATGAGGATACAGTTGGTGATGATCAACCCGACAAATACGGACAGTTGTTTATTCACATCGTAGGCGAACGCTTTCAGCACTTCGCTGACGATAGTAACCAACGCCGCGACGACGACCAATTGCACGATGATACGGATACGGTTGGGTATCGTATTGCGCAGGAGCGAAATAATCACGTTGGCAAAGGCGACGACCACCGTTACGGAAATCCCCATCACGATAGAGGGCTCCAGTTTGGATGTGACGGCCAGCGCCGAACAGATACCCAGCATCTGCACGATGACGGGGTTGTTCCTGCTCAACGGGCCGAGCAGTATCTCTTTACTTTTAGTTGATAATAATCCCATTTTCTTACTGATTTTGTGAAGTTAAAAACTGGACATACCCGCTGAGGCTGTCAAAAATCATTTTATCGACGCCCTTGCTGGTGATGGTGCTGCCGGAAATGCCGTCTACATAATCCTGGTTCGCCACGCTTTTTCCGGGCTTGACGACGGCGACGGACTTAAACGTATTGCCATAAAAAAGCCGCTTTCCCGGAAACCGGGAGCTGAACGCCGCACCGGCTATCTCCGCACCCAGCCCCGGCGTCTCCCCGGCGTGGCTGAAATCGGCGCCAAAGATGGTGTTCCTGTCGTCGTCCACCGCGATATACCCCCACAAAGGGCCCCAAAGGCCGGCGCCCTGCATGGCCATGATGTATTTGGTTTTGCCCTCTACGTCGGCAATGAATACGGGGTAGGTGTGTTGGTCAAACGCCTTGACGATGTCGATGGAAAAGGCGTTTCCGTCGACCTTTTCCCCTTTGTCATTGACCAGGAAAGCCTCTTTTATCAACTCATTATAGCGTGCTTCCGCTTCGTTGGCAGCCGCTTTCACATTGATCGAACGCAGGATCTGCTGCCGTTTGTCGTTGTCTTCGTTTTTCTTCTGGTACCCTCTCAATGCCTCTGATGTATAGGCGAGTATGACCGCTACGAGGACAACCATGACCGAAGCGTACACTACAGTATATATATTACTATCTCTATTCATAATCATACGTATAATATAAAGTTACTTGACGGCTCTTTTCAAACGGCGTGAAATATTGCTTTCCACCACATAATAGTCGATCAACGGAGCGAATACGTTCATCAACAGGATAGCAAGCATCATCCCCTCGGGATAACCCGGATTCAGGGCGCGGATAATAATCGCCAAAGCCCCGATCAGGAGACCATAGATGTATTTCCCCGTCTCCGTACGGGCTGACGTCACCGGGTCGGTCGCCATAAACACCGCGCCAAAGGCGAAACCGCCCAAAAAGAGATGATCCAGCGGGGTAACAGTCATAACGACGGTCGACCCGATCAGGTTAAAGACGCCGGCCATAAAGATTCCGCCGACAAATACCGACATCATGGTCTTCCAGCTTGCTACGCCCGTAAAGAGCAGGATCGCCGCCCCAAGCAGGATGGCGATGACCGACGTCTCGGCAATCGAGCCGGGGATAAGGCCGACAAACAGATCCCACGTACCGATGGTATGCCCCAGGACGTCGACGTTGTGGAACGACCCGATCAGCTCTTTCCCCGCAATGGCGATCTGCCCCAGCGGTGTAGCTCCCGAAAAACCGTCCACGACCGTTCCCCCGCCAAGCCCGAACACACTGTCCGTGCGGACAAACACCTGGTCGCCCGACATATCCGCAGGATAGGCGAAAAACAGGAATGCGCGGGTGACCAACGCCACGTTAAACACGTTGTACCCCGTGCCGCCAAACACCTCTTTGGCAAAGATGACGGCAAAAGCAGTCGCTACCGCAATCATCCACAGCGGCGTGTCGATCGGCACAATCATCGGGATGAGCATACCGGAAACCAGGAATCCCTCCTGTATCTCCTCTTTCTTGATTTGGGCGACGGTAAACTCAATACCCAAACCCACTGCATACGAAACGATGATCTTCGGCAATACCGCCAGAAAACCGTAAATAAAGGTCATCCAGAACCCCGGATGAGCGTCTATGGCAAGATTATGTTGATAACCGGTATTGTACATACCAAAAAGTAAAGCAGGTATCAATGAGATCACTACAATTGTCATGACCCGCTTTGAATCAACGCTGTCGTGAATATGTACGCCTGATTTCGATGTGGAACCCGGAACAAACAAAAATGTTTCGATCCCCTCGAAGACAGAACGGAACATCGATAGCTTGCCGCCTTCCTCAAAGTTGGGCTTAATCTTGTCGAGATAATTCCTTAATGCTTTCAATGTATTCTATGTTTTTTACTGTTATTAATTCATTTCCCTGTACAACAAATCCAGGCCGTTGCGAACGATTTTCTGTATCTCGATCTTCGAGGCATCGACAAATTCACATAAGGCAAAGTCTTCGGGAGCCACTTCGTATATCCCCAAATTCTCCATTTTATCAATATCGAAAGAGATAATCGCTTTTAATAAATATTCCGGCAAAATATCCATCGGGAACACCCTGTCGTAGTCGTTGGACATGATCATGGCGCGTTTCCCCCCTTTTGTTCTGGCGTCTATTGTATATTCTTTTTTCTTTCCGATCAGCCATGAGAGGAACGTCCGGCTGGCGCTGAATTTGTCAAGCCCCGGCATCGCCCAGCCCAAAAACTCATGGACGTCGCTCCCCTCCGGGATAGCGGTGACCTGGTTGTCGTAGGCGCCCAGGTAATCGTCCTCTTCCACCTTTCTCCCTGTCAGCACATTGCCGCTGATGATGCGTACCCGCCCCTCTCCGGACGACAGCAGCTTTCCGCCGACAAGGCTTTTTATGGTGCAGCCCGCAATGGTTTTGATGTATCCCCTTTCCGTCGTCTCCGATCCGGTGATGGCCACCAGGCGGGAGAAGTCGGCTATACCTTTATTAAATAAGCGTCCGATCAGGATCACGTCGTCCGGACGCACCGTCCAGACTACCTCTCCCTTATTCACCGGTTTCGTATGGTTGATCAGTACGCCGACATTGCCCGCCGGATGAGGCCCCTCGACGCCCACCGTTTCCACGCTGCCGAGTTTTATCGAAAGGCCGTTTTTGATCCCCATATAGACCTTGCCCTCCGTCAATTTGACAAGCGCATTCAATCCCGTCATGAAATCAGGCTCCTGCCCCTTTATAATAAAGTTGAAGTTGGCCGCCAACGGGGCGGAATAGAATGTAGAAATAAAAATATCGCGCGGCGTATCGGCCGGAGAGGCCACGATATCGTACGGGCGCTGTTTGATGAACGGCCAGAGGCCTGCATTCAGGATCGCCTCTTTGATCTCCTGCCTGCTGAGGGAAGAAACCTCCTTTTTGCCGAACTCTTCGTAGGCCATTTCCGCGTCAGGCTTCACGACGACGGACAGTACCTTGCGCTTCTCGCCACGGTTTACGGCCGTGACTTCACCGCTTACGGGCGAAACGAATTTGATCTCCGGATGGCTCTTGTCGTACATCAGGACAGAACCGGCTTTGACCTTATCCCCCGCTTTTACAGCAACTTTGGGCTTTATTCCGTCATAGCAGTCGGGAACAATCGCGTAACTGTCGCTCTTCCCACCCGTCAACAGGACGTCGGATGCTTTGCCTTTCAGATTAATGTCTAACCCTTTTTTTATCTTTATCACTTGTGCCATGATACAACTAACATTGTTTTTTCGTATTTTAGCGCAAAAGTAAACATTATTTTTTCAATAACCAATTATACGTATATGATGAAATATCTTTCTCCGCTCTTCCTGCTGTTTGCGGTTTCCGTTCCGGCTACCGCACAGGAGACATACCGTACTGATGTATATACAAATACGGTGAAAACGCTTCAGGTAAAGGTGGCCGGAAAACAAATCTCCGAACCTGTCATTCCATTGAACGGGGAGGAACAGGTAGAGGTGAATTTTGATGCGCTCAGCCATAATTACAACCGCTTTGCCTATTCCATTATCCATTGTGATGCCGACTGGAAACAGTCGTCCCTCTCCCCTATCGAATACCTGGATGGTTTCCAGGGGCTTACGATTGACGACTTTGCCAACTCCATCGCCACCACGACCGAATACACCAACTACCTCCTGCTTCTGCCCAACGACGACATCCGCCTCAAAGTGTCGGGCAATTACGCCGTCCGCATCTACCGCGAAAACGAGCCGGACAAACTGCTCGCCACCGCCTGCTTCTCCGTCGTAGAGCCAATGGTGGACATTACGGCCGCCGTTACCGGAAATACCCTCATTGATTTCAACAACCAACACCAGCAGGTCAACTTCACCATCCACCACAAGCGTTTCCCCATTACCTATCCATTAAACGACCTGAAGATCTATGTGTCGCAAAACAACCGGCGGGACAACATGGCTACCAACCTCAAACCCACCGCCATACTGGACGGGCAATTGGTCTACGACAACAACCGCGACCTGATTTTCGAGGCCGGGAACGAATACCGCCGCGTCGAATTTCTGACCCACCGCTACAACGGTATGGGCGTCGAGCATATCCAATACCATGAGCCTTATTATAATGTAACGCTGACGGACAACCATTTGCGCAGCAACAGGCCCTATCAGTACGACCAGGATCAGAACGGGCGTTTTTTCATACGCTGTAGCAACTGCAACGATCCCGACACCGAAGCCGATTACTACATCGTCCATTTTTCCCTGGCCTGTAGCCCCTTTCCAGACGGGGAGGTCTACCTCGACGGCGACCTCTGCCACCACACGTTGGACGAAAAAAGCAAAATGGGATACAATTTCGAAACAAGCCGCTACGAAAAGTCTCTCCTGCTAAAAGCGGGCAACTATAATTTCCACTACCTCTTACTCCCCCACGGCGAAACAAAAGCCGTAACGGAAGCCATCGAGGGAAACTATTACCAGGCAGAAAACGAGTACACCGTATGGGTCTATTTCCGCCCTGTAGGAACACTTTACGACCGCCTGATCGGCGCCACCACCATCCGAAACGCAATGAAAATACTCTAAAACCCCCTAATAACTGATGCAATACTGGAAATAACCATATCATATATCTTTCTATCAACCATTTATCCACCCCGTTGATACCCGCCCCCGCCATAAAATACCCCAGCGTTGTCCCATGCTTGTCTTATGATTGATCCAGGAACGTCCCTGCCTGAATCAGGATTTTCAGGATGAAAGAATGATCAGAATGAAAGAATTTTCAGAAAAATAAAGGCTGAAAACCTGATGAACAAGAGCGTAAGACAACGCCCTACGAAAAAGAAACGCCTCTCCATTCCGCCCATTCAGTTCAGTAGCGTAACTACCTGTCCTATTGTCCTTTCAGAACGTTTGTCAGAGGTTTTCTTCATTCACAGAGCGTTACCCTCCGCAAATCCGGAGTATGTTACCTTTTTCATCTAAAAGATCTGACCTTTTCATTAGGATAAACTACCTTTTTGTATGGGATATATTAATCGTTCACCGGATGGCGAACGATTAATATATCCGCAAGAAAAGGGTAGATCATCTGCACCAAAAGGCTATATGTTTTAGAAGAAAAGGCTACGGGTTTCGACAAGCTCAGCCACCGAGGGGCGGGGCGGTACCATGAATAACAGGAGGGTCATTGCGAGTGCCCAATAAACTGCGTTTATCAAAAAGGGAAATGACGGCGATTGCCTGATTTTCATGCGATTATACGCAAGTGGCATCCGTCGT